>CAYSCB010000040.1:0-14840 GCA_964429335.1 uncultured Aquihabitans sp. | reverse complement strand
ACGGGAACAGGCGGGCCTCCTGGAAGGTCCGGCCCATGCCGCTGCGGGCGCGTTCGGCCGGCGTCCAGCGCGTCACGTCGACGCCGCGGAACACGATGGCCCCGTCGCCGCGACCGGGAGCACCCGGATCGGGATCGAGGCTGTGGAACCCGGAGATGCAGTCCATCAGCGTCGTCTTGCCGGCGCCGTTCTGGCCGATCAGGCCGACGATCTCGCCGGCGTGGACGGTGAGATCGACGTGGCTCAGCGCCTGCACGCCACCGAAGCGCTTGGTGACGTCGCGGCACTGCAGGACCGCGGGACGGTGTGCAGCGTCCTCCGGTCCGGCGCTCTTCGTGTCGAGCGACGAGAGGTCGATCGCTGCGAGCACCTCGTCGGCGTCGTCGTCGGGATCGGCTCCCTCGTCGCCGTCCGCCGCTCCGGCGCCTTCGATGAACACCGAGCGCAGCAGGTCGGGCCGGTCGAGCAGCTCGCGCGTCGGCCCCTCGAAGCGGACGGTGCCCTTCTCCATGAACACGGCCCGTTCGGCGAGCGTCAGCGCCACGTTCACGGACTGCTCGACGACGATCACGGTGAGGCCGACCGCGTTGAGCTGGCGGACGACGTCGCACAGCGCGGCGACGATGAGCGGGGACAGGCCCAGGGACAGCTCGTCGATCAGCAGCACCCGCGGTCGCAGCAGCAGCGTCATCGCGAGTGCGAGCTGCTGCTGCTCACCGCCGGAGAGGTCGCCGGCGAGCTGGCTGCGGCGCTCCTGCAGGATCGGGAACAGGTCGTGGACGGTGGCCATGTCCTCGTCGATCCGCGACGAGTCCTTGCGGAACGTCCAGCAGGCGAGCCGCAGGTGGTCGGTCACGCTCAGTGTCGGGAAGATCGCTTTGCCGCCGGGCATCAACGCGACGCCGTCACGGACGATCTGCTCCGGTGTGCGTCCGCTGATCTTCTTGCCGTCGAGCTCGATCGTGCCCGACGAGGCCGACAGCCCGCAGATCGCCCGCAGGATGGTGGACTTCCCGGCGCCGTTGGTGCCGAGCAGCGCGACGATCTCGCCGTCGCGCACGTTCAGGTCGACACCGAACAGCACCTGGAGCTGGCCGTAGCTGACATCCACGTCGGACGCGGACAGCAGCGCCGCTGGGCGTTCCGGCATCGCCGCGTCGAACTGACCCGCCGTTCCGAGCGGCCCGACAGGTTCGGCCGTGCTGAACGGTCCGACCGGTCCGACCGGTCCGACGACCGGAGGTGGGGGCGGAGGAACGGGGGCGGTCGCCGTCGGCGGAGCGACCGGTGCGGTGACGGTCGCAGCGGCGCCGAGCGGTTCGACGGCGATGGGCTGGCCCTCGAGGTCCATCCCGGCGCGGCGGGCGAGCGGGACGAGGATCCGGTCGCGCAGACGGGCCGCGAGCCCGGCGAGGCCGGCGGGGACGACCCACAACACGATGAGCACGCCGATGCCGGCACCGACCAGGCGGATCGTCGCGTCGAGGTCCTGGGCGCCGCGGAGTCCCGCCGCGCCGACGATCGCGCCGCCGAGTGAGCCGAGACCGCCGATCGTGGCACCGGAGAAGACCTCGACGGACTGGACGACCTGGTAGCTGCCCTCACGTGCGCCGTGCAGCAACAGGACGTGGATGCCGCCGGCGAGGCCTGCGAGCGCTCCGGAGAAGATGAAGCCCTGCAGCGTCGCCCAGCGGGCCGACACCGACGCGGATTCGGTCGCCTTGCGGTTGTCGCGGGCCGCGATGAGCAGTCGTCCGGAACGTGACTTGCGGACGCTGCGTGCCAACACGATGCACAACGCGAGCGCTGCGAGCGTGAACCACAGCATCGCCCGCTCGTCCTCCAGCTCGACGCGACCCCACAGGAACGGTCGGTCCACGGTCTGGGGGATGATCGAGGGGAAGACGTTCGGGTTGAGGACGTAGCTGTCCAGCACCGTCGCGAACGACAGGGTGACCACTGCGAGGAACGGCCCCTTGATCCGCAGGGCGGGGACGCCGAGCAGCACCGCCACGAGAGCGCCGGTCACGGTGGCGGCGAACAGGACGATGAACAGGTCGACGTTCCAGCGCGAGACGAGGTTGCCGGCGACGATCGCGCCGGTGCCGACGATCGCGAACTGACCGAGGCTGATCTGGCCCGCCCAGCCGGTCAGCACCACGAGCGACACAGCGACGATCGCCCACACGGCCATGATCGAGGCGGAGAACGCGTCGGAGGCTCCGAGGAACATCGGCAGGACGACAGCAGCCGCGACGAGCACGAGCAGGCCGAAGCGCTTCGACCACTTCACGACGGGGAGGGCCGCGATCTTCGGCACCAGGCTGCGGACGAGGTCGGCGTTGCGCCAACCGCCGTCGGCGTCATGGGCCCGGGAGCGCTTGCCTTCGCCGAACAGCAGGGCGACGAGGATGACGACGAGGATCGCGACGTCGACGAGCGACGGCGTGTTGGTGTTCCAGCGGACGAGCTCCTGCATGACGCCGAGGCCGACCGCGGCGAGGAACGCGACCGGCAGCGACTCCATGCGGGCGACGATCGCGGCGGCGAGTGCGGTCAACAGCACGGCCGGGCCGGCGGTGGCCGACGGTGCCGCGCCCTGGAACGGGGCCTGCAGCACGAAGGTGAGCGCTGCGAGCGCGCCGGCGATCGCCCATACGGCGGTGGTCAGGTTGCGGACCGGGACGCCGAGCAGACGTGCCCGGTCGGTGTTCTCGGCGGCGGCCCGGATCGCGGTGCCGGCGAGCGAGCGCCGCAGGAACCACGCGAGCGCGCCGACGACGATCGGCACGACGATGACGGTGAGCAGGTGGTTGCCGTTGATGAGCGCAGGACCCACGTCGAACTCGACGGTGTTGAGCGGTGTCTTGAACGCGCCGAGCACCATGCCGCTCGCGCCGAAGATCTTCGACGGGATGAGCAGCTCGATGCCGCCGAGCAGCTGCGCGAGGCCGATCGTCGCCACGGTCAGCACGAGCCGGGGCGCGTTCGCGAACCGACGCACGACTGCGACCTCGACCAGGGCGCCCACCGCGAGCCCGAGGATCGGGGCGGCCACGAGGGTGATCCAGTAGGGCCAGCCCCACGAGACGAACATGTGCACCGCGGTGAGGCCCGCCACGCCGGCCATCGCGCCGTTCGCGAAGTTGATGACCCGGTTGGCGCGCCAGATCAGGATGAGCCCGACCGCGGTGAGCCCGGTCGCCGAACCGATGATCGCGCCCGACAGCACGACGCCGGGGGGCGCGCCGTCGGGTAGGACGACCTGCAGCAGCACCCAGAGGAGCCCGAGCCCGGCGATCCAGATCGCGCCCTTGCCGGCGCCGGGCAGGGAGCGCAGGCGGTCCCGGAACGATTCGTCGCCGGAACGTCCGCCGCCGCCGCCACCGCCGCTGCCACCGTTGGCGTCGCCGCCACCGCCGTCGACGTCGAAGGTGGCGGCACCGTCACCGGTGGTGCTCGTTGGGTCGTACCACCGATGGTCGGTCCGGGAGCCGCTGCCCACCGAGTCACGATTGACCGTCAGCGTCGGGTCGACCTCGGGCGTGCCGACCGAGGATCGCGCGGTCGGCGACGTCATCCCAGCGCCGATCGTGGCGGGGTCGCGGGCCACTGACCGATCGGGAAGCGCTTGCCGCTGTTCGGGTCCTGGTAGGTGCCGGGGGAGCGGGTCTGCACCGACTGCACCGACGGGTTCCAGAACACCTCACGTGCGTCGTCGGAGGTCGTGAAGTCGTTCGGACCGAATCCCCACGTCCCGAACGGTCCCGTTCGCTTCGGGTAGTCGAACATGCCCTTCTGGAAGGTCTGGGGATTGAGGCCCGGTCCGGCACCCTGGATGCCGATCGCCAGCAGGTACAGCTGGTTGTAGATCAGCTCGACGGCGAACGAGGGCTCGTCGGGTCGCACGGACTTGTAGGCCCGGTAGCCGAGTCCCTGTCCGGCGGTCTGCGACGGTCCGGCGAAGCTCACGCCGAAGGCCCGCCCCCACTCGTCCTGCTGGAGGATCTGGCCGATCATGTCGTTGTCGACCAACGCCACGCCGGTGACCACCCATTCGGGTGCGTAGTTCTGCTCCTTGGCCTTGGCGGTGAGGAACGTCAACAGCAGCGGATCGCAGCCGCACACGACGGTGGTGATCTGCTCGGCCTTCAGCTTCTGGACGAGCGAACCCGCCTGGTCCGACATGCGTGGGATGTCGATCTGGTACTTGAGGGAGTCGACCAGGTCGCCGGCCTTGCCCGCCTTCTGGAGGATCGCGATGCCGGCGCGCACGCACTCCTGGTACCAGGAGTTCTCCGGGGCGATGATCATCGAACGACGGGGCTTGCCCTTGAGGTCGCCACCGGCGAGCGCAGCGGGCTGGCCGGCCATCTTGATGGCGTAGTAGCTGGCCATGCTCTCCACGACCGTCGAGCAGTCCGTGAACTGGCTCCACGAGTACGGTGCCCGTGAGGCCATCCACTCCCGCGAGGTGTACGGGACCCCGATGTTGATCACCTGCTTGGAGGCGAGGGCGTCGGCGTAGACCGGTGAGACCGCCGAGACATCCGCGAACGCCTTCACCTCCTGGGCGACCTTGAGGGCATCGGCCTGGGCCCCCTCCTGGCCGCCGCCGGTCATCTCCTTCAGCACGTCGCCCTTGCCGTCGTACTGCACGACGTTCAGCTTGCGGCCGTACATCTGGAAGCGCTTGTTGAAGTACTCGGTGAGCCCGGTGACCGTCTTCATGATCACCGCAGGGCTCTCGTTGGGGATCTTGGCGTTGGCCACCTTGGACACCGCGTCGAGCATCCCGTTCGCGAAGCTGCTCACGCGGACCGTGACGGTGACCTGGTCCTTGGTGACGCCCCGGCTCGTCGCCCCGCCGTTGTCGCCGGTGAACTGGACGCACGGCGGGGAGTACGGGTCGCCGGGGATCTGCGGTCCTGCGCAGCCGCTCACCTTCGGAGGGCCGCTGGTGGACCCGCCGGCTGCGACGCCGTTGACGCCGCCGGCACCGCCACCGGTGGTCCCACCTCCAGCGCCGGCTGCCGCCGCGTCGGCAGCGGCGGGATCGAGCGTGGCGTCCTCCACCGAGGCGTCCGGCGCAACCTCCTCATCCGCGCTGGCGTCACCACTCACCGCACTCCCGCGGACCGAGCCGGCGGCACCGGCCTCGACGCGCACCTCGCGCTGCTGGGACGGGACGAGGACCGCCACCGCCAGGAACACGGCTGCGAAGCCGATCAGCGGTCCGTACCCCCGGAAGAGCCGGTCCCGCGCTCCACCTTCAGCCATGTCCTTGCCTCCCCGGTCGCTCTGCGACCGTCCGATCCGTCATGGAATCCGTCGTCTCGCGCGACGGCCGACCAGACGATCGCCCATCGCCAGTCCCAGCGCTCCCAGCAGCGCGAGCACGCCGACGGCCACGCCGGCCTTGCCGGCGGTGCCGTCCTCGTAGCGGTTGACCGACGCAGCCGGCAGCACGGGCTGCTCGGTCGTCGCCTTCTTCTTGGTGACTGCCTTCGGGGTGCTCGCCACCGGGGTCTTCGCAGTGGACAGGCTGGTGGTGGCGGACGTGTCGAACGAGGATCCGAGGTCCGTGGTGGTGCCCAGGTCCGTCGCGGTGTTGGTGAGCTCCGCCGGCGCGACCTGCGGTTGTTCGAGGACCGGTTCGGTCGTCGGCGGAGCGTCTTCGAAGGTGGGCACCGAGTAGTCGGTGTCGTGGGTGGCGGTGTCGACACCGCCGACGAAGACCTCGATCGATCCGGAGCCGCCGAGGGCTGCGGTCAACGCGTCGATGAAGGTGATGTAACCCTGGTTCCTGCAGTCCTGGGCGACGACGTCCTTGCGCCAGGAGGCGAGCTGTTCGGCGTTCTGGTCGAGGAACGGGATGATCAGGTTCATCCCGATCGGCGGGTTCTTGATCGTGAACCCCATCGGCGTGACCTTCACGCCGTCGTCGCGCACCTCGACGGCTGGGAGGTTGAACGTGACGCCGAGGGGTTCGAGGAACTTCTCGGTGCTCTCCTTGAACCCCTTCAGGTCGACCATCGCCTCCTCAGGGGTCTTCGTGACGCCGAGCACCGTCGCGCTCGCGAAGGTGAACGACCCGGTCGCAGCGGTCTTCGCGCCGGAACGTGCCGTCGCCTCCCAGCGCACCTGGTTCAGGGTCAGGAGGCCGCCGAGGATCCGGACCTGTTCGGCAGTCGACACGGCGTGGGCCTCGCGGACGTTGTCCTGGAGGCTCGAGCTGACCTCGGTCCGACCACCCACGACGCCCATCAGGATCATGTCGGTCGGGACGGTCTCGGTCGACGCCCACGACGACGGCGTCGCGGTAGCTGTCGCGTCCTGGAACCCGATCGGCGCACCCGCCGGGCCGTCGAACATGCCGGGCAGCAGGATCTGGGTGCTGCGCGATGCAGCGGAGCTCGGTTCCGAGGAGTCCGTGCGGGTGATCGGCGGCAGCGTCGCCTTGTTGAGGAACGACGGCAGGCCACCGCACGGCTCGGCGATGATCAACGGGAGTCCACCGAGATCGAGGGCGCGTCCCTCGGCCGTGCCGGTCCTGTCCTGGTACGAGGCGATCGAACGGCCGGCGGTCATGCCGATGATGGCGTTCGCGGCGACCAGGTTCATCGTGATCGTGTCGGCCGTCGCCTGTGCGTCGCCGGTGCGGAAGTCGTCGGAGGAGGCCCCGGGCATCGACGCCATGAACCCGGCGATCGCCACGACGACGAACGCAAGGCGCAGCGATCGTCGATGGATCAGCCGGTCCGTCCGACCGCGGAATCCGGTGTTGAACACGCCTGTCTCCCCGGTCGCCGACCCTCGTTGACGTGTGTGCAGCCCGTGGACTGCGTTCCCCGACGCCATCTCCGACATTACTCGTCGGGCATCGGAAAAGACACCGGGACGGTGGGTGAACCTACCCAGCCGAGGTCCTCGAACAGGTAGCGCAGCAGTTCACCGAAGCGCCCGGGATTCACAGCTCGGACGGCTCCCGCGGCTTCAATGGTGGTCGTGTTGTTCCCGACGATGACGTTCGCCGTGTTCTTCGTCGTCGTCCTCGGGATCAGCTGGCGGCTGTCGGACCGCCCGCTCGAATGGCGGCTGTTCGTGCTCGCTGCGAGCTACGTGTTCTACGGCTGGTGGGACGCGCGCTTCTGCCTGTTGCTGGCCGGTTCGACGGTGGTGAACCACCTCGTCGTCCACGCGATCTCCCGGGCGCGGACCGACCGTGGTGCGCGTGCAGCCATGGTCGTCGGCGTCGTAGTGAACCTGGTGGTGCTCGGGTTCTTCAAGTACTACGGCTTCTTCGTCGATTCGCTGCTGCAGGCACTCGAACCGCTCGGTCTCGCACCGACCTCGCTGCTGATCAAGGTCGGGCTGCCGATCGGCGTCTCGTTCTTCACGTTCTGCGCGATCAGCTACGTGGTCGACGTCTACCGACAGCGACAGGACCCGATCCCGCTGCTCGACTTCGCGGTCTACCTGTCGTTCTTCCCGCACCTCGTCGCGGGCCCGATCGTGCGCGTGTCGGAGTTCGCGCCGCAGCTGCAGCGACGACGCAACCGTGATCGCGTCGACGCGGTTCGTGCAGCGCGGCTGATCTGCCGTGGCATGTTCAAGAAGGTCGTGATCGCGAACTACCTGGCGACCGCGATCGTCGACCCGGTGTTCGCCGCGCCGGGCCAGGCGCACAACCTCGAGCTCGTCGTCGCGGCGGTTGCGTACGCAGTGCAGATCTACGCCGACTTCTCGGGCTACACCGACATGGCGATCGGCATCGCTCTGCTGATGGGGATCCGGTTCCCGGACAACTTCGACCAGCCGTACTCGGCGACGTCCGTGCAGGACTTCTGGCGTCGCTGGCACATGACGCTGTCGCGCTGGCTGCGCGATTACGTCTACATCCCGCTGGGAGGCAACCGTGGCGGCGAGCGGGCGGAGATGCGCAACCTGGTCATCACGATGGCGCTCGGTGGGCTGTGGCACGGAGCGGACTGGACCTTCGTGATCTGGGGTCTCTACCACGGCGTCGGCCTGGTCGCGGAGCGTCACCTGCGGGAACGACCGCCCCGACCGTGGCAGCGGGGCGTCCTCGACATCAGCGAACCGACCGGCGAACCGGTCGGTGACGTGACCGACGACCCGGCCGTCGACTCCGGTACCTCCGGTGCGGACGCGAGCCGATCCCCCACGCAGGTCATGGCCAGACCGGGCTCGGACACGCGTCCCGAGCCGAACGTGTGGCTGGCACGCCTGGCCGTGTTCACGTTCGTGACCGTCGGCTGGGTGTTCTTCCGCTCGACGGACCTGTCGAGCGCGGTCACGTTCCTCGTCGGCATCTTCACCAGGTGGGGCACCGGCGCACTGGTGACGCCGCTGGTGCTGGTCGCGATCGTCGCCGGGATGGTCGGCCAGTTCGTGCCGGCGCGGCTCGGCGACATGGTCGAGTACCGGGCCTCGAAGCTGCCGCCGCTCGTCCTGGGGGCTGGAGTCGGTGTGTTCCTCGTCGTCGTCAACCTGCTCGGTCCCGTCGGGGTCGCGCCCTTCATCTACTTCCAGTTCTGAGCCGGGGATGACGTTGCGCGTGGAACCCGATGAGCGAGTCGATGGCGGCGGAACGACGGGACGACAGCGGGTGCCCCGACGCCGCCTGGTCCGCCGGACGATGCCGGCGTCGTCGGTGTGGCAGGCGACCGTGGTCTCGATCGTCGTGTTCGCGGTGCTCGGCTCGGGCGGGATGCGGGAGTCGGCGGAGGGCATGCCGCTCGGTTGGCAGCGCGACGTCGCGCTGACGATCACCGGAGCACTGGACCGCGTCGTGAACCTGGTGTCGCTCAACCGGCCCTACGACTGGGCAGCCGGGCGCCTCGGACGCATGCAGCAGGACAAGGACTTCCGGTTCCCCGTGACCACGACCGTTCCCGCAGCGTCGACGACCACGACATTGCCGGCGCTGCGCACCCCGACAGCGGCGGACCCGTTGCGCGTGGTCGTCGCCGGGGACTCGACCGCCAACGCCTTGGGTAACCGGCTCAAGGTCGCGGCGGACGCGGAGCCGACCCTGTCGATCGACGTCGAGGGCAAGGTGGCGACCGGCCTGACGCGGTCGGACTACTTCAACTGGGGAGCGAGGGCGAAGCAGCTCTTCGACGAGAGCCGACCCGACGTCATGGTGTTCATGGTGGGGGCCAACGACACGCAGGCGGTGATGGCGCCCGACGGGACCGTCGTCGCGCAGTACGGGACGCCGGAGTGGATCGAGGCGTACCGCCAACAGGTCGCCGGGATCATGGACCTCGCCCACGACGGGCCGCGACGACTCCTCTGGGTGGGCCAACCGGTGGTCGGCAACCCGAAGGTCAACGCCACCGTCGAGCGGGTGAACAAGATCGTCCAGGAGGAGGCGGCGACGCGGCCGTGGGTGTCGTACTTCGACCTGGCAGCGGTCGTCGTCGGCCCGGGTGGCAAGTTCAGTGAGTACGTGACGCTCCCTGGCGGCAAGACGGTGCGTTGCTTCGCCGGCGACAGCGTGCACCTGAGCATGCAGTGCCTCGACTACTCGATGGGCCAGCTCGTGCCAGCGATCCAGGCGCTCTCCCAGCCCTGACCCCATTCCTCCCGAACTCGGCACGTCTCACGTCGATTATCGACGTGAGACGTTCTCGGTACCGGCTCAGCCGAGGCCCATGCCGTGCAACAACGGCTGGTTGAGCCAGATCGCGACCAGCGCGCCGAGCGCGAGCGCGGGTCCGAACGGGAACCGCGTCCCTCGGTTCACGATGACCGATCCGAGGCCCATGACGAGTCCGATCAGGCTGCCGAACAACAGGCCGTAGATCGGGAAGAAGGGATGGATCCAGCCGAGGAACAACCCGAGCAGGAACATCAGGCGAACGTCGCCGAAGCCGAGCTTGGTCGGGGCCACGAGCCACAACACGAAGAACAGCAGGAACGATCCGGCACCGCCGATGAGCGCGGAGACGATGGCGCCGGGTGCTCCGAGGACGAGCGACATCGCGCAGATGAGGACGAAGCCGACAGCGGCGCCGACCCACGGCATCCACCACGGGATCAGCCAGATCCGCAGGTCGATGAACGCGACCGCGGCCAGCACCACCACGAGCCACAGGTACGGCAGCGCCACCCAACCCGAGTTGAGGGTCGCGACGGTGAGGACCATCGCGACGGGCACAGCGATCTGCAGCAGCGGGACCGTCGACGCGAGCCGACGACCGCAGCTCGGACAGCCGCGGAGCCAGCTCACGACGGGAACCACGTCGGCTGCACGGAAGACGCGGTGGCAGTCCGGGCATCGAGCCTCGCGGTACTCGGCGCGGATCACCGGCGCCGCCTGATCCGCGGAGCCGACCTCCGCAGCGACGTCTCTCGGCGTCAGCGGGCGGAGCTCCTTGTAGCGATGGACCGGGACGGTGAGCGCCCAGCCGACGACGGTTCCGACGAGCGCGGTGAGGACGAGGAGCGCGACGGTCACTGCTTCCCATCGGCGCAGGAGGGGCAGTCCTGAACGTTCAGGGCAGTCCCGAACGTCGGGTCGGATCAGCCGGCGGTCGAGCCGATGACCGGTTGGGCGAGGCGGAGCCGCTCGTCGTAGCCGGCGTCCCATGGGAGCAGGCCGTTGCGGTCGGGCCAGACGAACTGCAGCATCCGCCAGGCATCGGCTCCCACACCGCGACTCCGGTGGAACTCGCCCGCGTCGGCGAACAGGTCCCGGTGCTCGTCGAGGTCGACGTGCAGCAGGGCGCACGGCAGGTCGGACTCGAGCAGGCCGACGAAGACGGCGTCGACGGGAAGGGCGACCCCGCCGCCGTGCTGGTCGGCGACCATCCCCAACAACCCACGGGCCGCAACGGCCTGGAGGCCGAAGATCACGACCTCCGGTTGGCCGAACGCGGTCTCGAAGCCGATCGTGTAGGTGTAGCCGGCCCGAGGTGACGGTCCATGGACCGGTTCGACCGGATCCGCGACCCAACCCTGCTCCTCGATCACCCACGTCAGCTTGTCCAGGTGATCCATGTGGCGGTCCGGGAACACGTCGTCGTTCATGGCTGCACCGCCTCCCGGACGAGCTCGGCGATCGCTGCGCGGTCGAACTTCGCGACGGTGGTCAACGGGATCTGCTCGACCAGCAGGAGATCGTCGGGGAGCTTGTGGCGCGCGAGTCGACCGCCGGCGTGGTCGCGGAGGCTCTCGAGCGTCGGCGGGTCGGCCACGTCGCACGGGACGACGACCGCGACGCCGAGCTCGCCCATCACCTCGTCGGGACGGGGACCCACCGCCACCGCAGCGACGCCGGGGTGTGTCGACAGGATCGCCTCCACCTCCTCGGGGAACACGTTGTAGCCGCCCCGGATGTACATGTCGGTGCGCCGCCCGGCGAGCACGAAGCACCCGTCGTCACGGCGCGTCGCGAGGTCGCCGGTGCGCAGCCAACCGTCGGCGGTGAGCGCAGCCGCGGTCGCGTCGGGATCGTTCCAGTAGCCGGCCATGACGGCAGGGGAGCGCAGCTGCAGCTCGCCGACCTCGCCGTCGGCCACTGGCCGGTCCCGTTCGTCGGTGACCCGCGCCGCCACGCCGTCGCGGGGACGGCCGATCGTGTGCAGCGCCTCGTCGTCGGGCGCGTCGAACGCCGTGGCGAGCCCGACGCCACCGGACTCCGTCGACGAGTAGCGGATCGAGTAGGCGGCCCCGAACCGCTCCCGGGCCTCGGCGACGAGCGCCGGAGGTGACGCGGCGCCACCCGCGATGATCGCATGCACGCCGTCGAGGTCGAGCTCGTCGACCAGCGGCGAGCGGAGCATGAGGGCGAGCTGGGGTGCGACCACGCCGATCGTCGGCATCCGGTGCTCGGCGACGAGGCGGAGTGCGTCATCGGCTCGCCACGGGTCGAGCACGTGCAGCGTCGAGCCGGTGCGCAGGTACCACGGGAGCTTCATCGCCATGCCGACGTGGGCGAACTGGGTCGAGGCGAGCATCGCTGATCCGCCA
Organism: uncultured Aquihabitans sp.; assembly: GCA_964429335.1. Classification (GTDB taxonomy): domain Bacteria; phylum Actinomycetota; class Acidimicrobiia; order Acidimicrobiales; family Microtrichaceae; genus Dermatobacter. Next base: position 2,837 of record CAYSCB010000040.1, on the reverse strand, counting down.
TCCCAGCGTCCCTCGGCATCGGGACCCAGGTCGAGGTCCTGGACCGCCCGCTGGTGTGCGACGGTGAACACCGCGCCCTTCGCCCGACCCGTCGTGCCCGAGGTGAAGCAGATCGTGGTCACACGCGTCGGTGACGGGTCCGGTTCCGGCAGTCGCACTCGAGCCTCGTCGTCACGGTCCACACCGTCGTCACGGTCTATGCCGTCGTCACGGTCCACACCGTCATCACGGTCCATGCCGTCGTCACGGTCCACTGCGGACCACAGCGGCTCGCAGCGGTCGCCGGCGTCGACGACGGCGACCGTCGTCCGCAACGGCAGCCCGTCGACGCCGGCCGCGTCGCTCACGACGAGCGCTGGACGGACGAGCCCGACGAGCTGCGCTCGTTCGGGCGGTGCGAGCTTGGGGCTGATCGGCGCGAGCACCGCACCGATGCGGTCTGCGGCAACGGCGAGCACGACCCACTCGCAACCGCTCGGGGCGACGGTGGCGATCACGTCGCCCGGGTGGATGCCTCGCTCGACGAGGCCCGTGGCGACGCGGTCCGCTGCGTCGTCGAGCTCGGCGTAGGTGATCGCAGCAGTCGGGGTGACGACGACCGGACGGTTCCCGAAGCGGACCGCTGCCTCGCGTGCGATCTCGCCGAGCACGTCGCCATCCTACGGGCGCGAGGATCCGTCCCCGGGTGTGGGTCGACCCGGCGGTGCTCGGACCGGCAGCAGCCGTCGCGACGACGGCGGGCGCAGCGACGGTGGGTCGGCGTGGTGCGACTACCATCTGACGACCCGTCAGATGCCCCGTCAGATGCGAGGTGTGATGTCTGCTGCTCCCGAACCCGCCACCGCTGCGTCGACGCCGAGCCGTGCCGCACCGCTCGCCGGGGTGCGGGTGATCGAGGTGTCCCTGCTCGGTCCGGGCGCCGTGGGCACCCACCTCGCGGACCTCGGCGCCGAGGTCATCAAGGTGGAGCCGCCGGCGGGCGACTACATCCGCCAGATGACCTGGCCGATCATCGAGGGCAGCTCGCTGCTGCACTGGCACATCCACCGGGGCAAGAAGTCGATCACGCTCGACCTGCGCACGACCGAGGCCCAGGAGGTGTTCCGCGACCTGGTGCGCGACGCGGACGCGGTGATCGAGGCGATGCGGCCCGGCGCGCTCGCACGACGCGGCCTCGGCTACGAGGACCTGCGGGAGATCAACCCGATCATCGTGTGCTGCTCGCTCTCGGGCTTCGGCATGACCGGCCCGTACGCGAACCTGCCGAGCCACGGCATCGCGTACGACACCTGGGCCGGCATCGTGAACCCCACCTTCAACGACGACGGGTTCCCGTACCTGCCCGAGCACGCCTCGATCGGCATCCACGCCGGGCCGCTGTTCGGCTCCCTCGGGGTGCTCGCCGGGATCGTCAAGGCACGCGCGACCGGCGAGGGGTCCTTCCTCGAGATCGCCCAGTCCGACGCGTCCGCAGCGATGGACTGGTTGCGCAGCGAGACCTGGAAGGCCTACGAGCGACCCGAGTCCGAGGTCACCGGCAACAAGTCCGACAACTACGAACGTCGCGCCCCGGGCACCGCGGGCATGGAGGAGGGCGTGCGCTACCAGGTGTACGAGTCCTCCGACGGGTTCATCCTGTTCATGGCCTCCGAGCAGGAGTTCTGGCGGAACTTCTGCGCCGGCGTCGACCGCATGGACATGTTCGAGCGCTGGCCCGGCAACACCTACGGCGACCACGCCCGCGGCAACACCGAGATGCGTCGGGAGCTCGCCGCGATCTTCGCCACGCGCACCACCGCCGAGTGGGTCGAGTGGTCCGGCACCGTGAACACCACGATCGCCCCGGTCAACTCCCCGAAGACGCTCGCCGATGACCCCCAGTTCCAGGACCGGTTCGGGTTCCTGCCGCACGAGACCCACGGCGCCGACATGATCTCGACGCCGCTCAAGTTCATCGACGCGGATCTGCCGGATCCGACGCCGGCTCCGTCTGCGGGCGAGCACAACGACGAGGTCCTCGCGCAGGTGCTCGGCTACGACGCTGCACGGATCGCCGCGCTGCGCGACGCGGGCGCGCTCGGCGAGGGCAGGTGAGCCCAGTGTCCGATGGGAGCTCGACACCCGGCACGGGAGCAGCCGTCGAGGAGGGTGCCCGCGGCGATCTCCGTTGGGCGTCGGTGCCGGCGCTGCTTCGCGACGCAGCGGAGCGGTTCGGTGATGCCGAGGCGATCGTCGACCTCGCCGGCGACGAGCCCGTCCGGCTCGACTGGAACGAGCTACGCCGACGGACCGACGACGTCGCCCGTGGCCTGATCGCGGCGGGCATCGAGCCCGGGGACCGGGTCGCGATCTGGGCGCCGAACTGCTGGGAGTGGGTCGTGGCGGTGCTCGGCCTGCAGTCCGTCGGCGCTGCGCTCGTTCCGCTCAACACCCGCTACAAGGGGATGGAGGCCGCCGACATCCTCGCCCGCAGCCGGGCGCGCCTGCTGTTCACCGTCGAGGGGTTCCTCGGCAACGACTACGTGTCGATGCTCGACGACGCCGGCCGACCCGCGACGCTCGAGCGGATCGTGCTGCTGCGCGACACCGGCGCAGCCCCCGCCGGCACCACCGGTCTCGCGGACCTGCTGGCAGACGGAGCGGAGGTCGCTCCCGCGCTCGTGGACGAGAGCGTGGCGGCGTTGACCGGCGCGGACGTGTCCGACGTCCTGTTCACCTCGGGGACCACCGGTGCTCCCACGGGCGTCGTGCAGACCCACGCCGCGTCGCTGCGCGCCTTCCTGGACTGGGCGACCATCGTCGGGCTGCGCTCCGATGACCGCTACCTGATCATCAAC
>CAYSCB010000039.1:0-14852 GCA_964429335.1 uncultured Aquihabitans sp. | reverse complement strand
TACAACATCGCCGACGCCCGTGGCGATGGAGGCCGACATGGGGCCTGTGCGGCACCGGCGGGCGACCGCGTTAGCCTCCAACGCCATGCAGCCACTCGGATCCTCCGACCTCCCACCACAGCTCGCCGCCGACCCGGTGCTCATGCAGACCGGCTCCGGCATGAAACCCTCCGCCGACATCTTCAACCGTCTGCTGAAGAACCGGATCGTGTTCCTCGGCTCGGAGGTCAACGACACCGTCGCCAACTTCATCACCGCGCAGATGCTGTTCCTCGAGGGCGAGGATCCTGACAAGGACATCTGGCTCTACATCAACTCGCCGGGTGGTTCTGTCACCGCGGGCATGGCGATCTACGACACGATGCAGTTCGTCACGCCCGACGTGGGCACGATCTGCATGGGTCTGTGCGCCTCGATGGGGCAGTTCCTGCTGTGCGCCGGTGCCGAGGGCAAGCGCTACTCGTTGCCGCACGCACGGATCATGATGCACCAGCCTTCGGCCGGCATGCAGGGCCAGGCGTCGGACATCGCGATCCAGGCCGAGCAGCTCAAGTACATCAAGGACCTGCTCGCCGAACGCATCGCGCACCACACCGGTCAGACCAAGGACCAGATCAACGCTGACTCCGATCGTGACCGGTGGTTCACCGCGGAGGGTGCCAAGGACTACGGCATCATCGACCACGTGATCGTGCGCCGCGGCGAGATGCGCTGATCCTCCGCTCCGTTCCCACGGAACGGAGCGGTTCGCGCGACGAGGGGTCCGACCCGGTCGGGTCGGACCCCTCGTCTGCGTTCCTGTCGGGATCGGGTGTCAGCCGGCGAACACCTGGGCGACGTAGTAGCGCCCTTCCGCCTGGGCGACGCCCGTGCCGATGCGGCTGAACGAGCCGTTGAGGATGTTCTGCCGGTGCGGAGGGCTGTCCATGAACAACTTGTGCACCTGCTGGACCGACGAGGCGACGCCGACGTTCTCGCCGAGCGTGCGCCAGTTGTCACCGGCGCCGTCGGTGAGCTCGGAGTGGGAGATGCTTCCGGCGGCCGCCATCTGCTCGGCCCATGCCTGCGCCTTCGCCACGAGCGTGTCGTCGATGGTCAGGTTGCGCAGCCCCTGTGCCCGCCGGTCGCCGTTGGCGAGCTGGACCGATTGGAACGCCTCGGCGTTGCGGGTGCATGAGGCGCCGATGATGGCGAGCGCAGCGACGAGTGCTCCGACCAGGATGAAGCTGCGGGCCCGGCGAGCGCTGCGGGCGCTGCTCCGGCCTTCGTTGGACGGTCCTTCGAGGAGCATCGTGTCCGAGGAGGACCGACCTCCGACTCGAGCCTGCGATGAGAGCTCATCGGACATGTGCATCTGCTGAGACGATCGGTGCATGAGTGGGGAAGTTCCTTGCTCGTCGGTCGGTACAGGACTGCTGTCGACGGCCCCAGCCGTAGGGACATCTTGGGGATTCGTCACGAGATGACGATCGTGTGACGAATATATGGCTACCACGTGACGGGTTCCAATCGGTCGATACCTGATCGACTTGAGCGTTTCCGGTCCGGCCGCTCCGCCCGCCTGTTCGACGCCGGCTATCCCAACGTCAACCCGCAGTTCCGTGCGGCCCAGCGCTCGACTCGGGAGCTCACCGTCGAGAGCTCGCCGAGCCGGGTGTTCAGCTTCGCTCGGTCCTGGTCGACCCCCGACACCGTCTGCGTGCCGTCGTCCTGTGGTGTCCGGCCGCCCTCCGCTCCGAGGGTGGCGCCGCGTTGCGCGGCGATGAGATCGACGATGTCGCTGATCGCGGCAGCGAGGTCCCGGAGGTCGGAGCGGACGTCGTCGGGTGCGCGATCGGCCAGCTCCCGGAAGTCCGTCGCTGCCGCACGAGCCTTGGTGAGGTCCCGTGCATCGAGCGCGGATGTCAGCGCCGACATGTTGGCTGAGCGGGCGAGGTCGTCGCAGAACGCCGGACGACCGTCGCCGCACGACGCGACGACCGCGAGCGACGCGAGTGCCAGCACGGCGATCGTTGCGGAGTGTGGGCCACGGTTCGGTCGGCGACCCGTGGCAGAGAGGATCCGACGCACGGAGATCAGGACCGGGCGGCTTCCGCGAGCGATCGGATCTCGCCCACGGCGTGGGCCCGACCCGCAGGGTCCCGGAACAGGGCACTGCCGGCGACGAGCACGTTGGCGCCCGCCGCGGCGGCGCCGCTGACCGTGGCCGGTCCGATCCCTCCGTCCACCTCCAGGTCGATGTCGCGTCCGCTCATCTCGATCATCGCCCGGATCTCGGCGATCTTCGGCTCCATCGACGCGATGTAGTCCTGGCCCCCGAAGCCGGGGTTCACGGTCATGACCAGGATCTCGTCGACGAGATCGAGGACGTGGCGGACAACGACCGCAGGCGTCGCCGGGTTGAGCGCCACCGCCGGCGATGCTCCGAGGTCCCGGATCCGGCCGAGCGTCCGGTGGAGGTGGCGACACGCTTCGGCGTGCACGATCAGCACCTCGCACCCCGCTTCCACGTAGCGGTGAGCGAGCTCGTCGGGTTCCACGACCATGAGGTGGGCCTCGAACGGCACGTCGACGAGCGGGCGACACGCTGCGATGACGTCGGGACCGATGGTCAGGTTCGGTACGAAGACGCCGTCCATCACGTCCCACTGGATCCGGTCCACTCCCGCCTCCTCCAACGACCGGCACTCCTCGCCCAGTCGAGCGAAGTCCGCCGGCAGCACCGAGGGGACGATCTGGATCTGCGGGGTGGACATGGACAGTTTGCTCCGAGGCGGTGGGACGGCGGAGATCGTACCGGCCCTAGCGTGGACCCCATGCACACGCCGGCGGTACCCGAGCACTCCGGTTCGGCCGGCCCTGCCACCACCGGAGGGCTCGACGAACCCGTCGTCGCCATCGAGCGACTCGTCGCAGGAGGGGCGGGGCTCGCGCACGAGTCCTCCGGCCGGGTCGTCCTCGTCGACGGTGGCCTTCCCGGCGAACGGGTGCGCGTGCGGATCACCGAGGAACGGTCGCGGATGGCGAAGGGTGTCGTGACGGCGGTGCTCGAGGCGTCGCCGTCCAGGGTCGAACCGCCGTGCGTCGAGCTCGCCCTCGGATGCGGTGGATGCGACCTCCAACATGTGGCTGCGGCGGCGCAGCCGCGACTCAAGGCCGACGTCGTCCGCGATGCGCTCTGGCAGCCCGTGAGCCGGGGTGAGATCGACGAGGTTCCCGTCCGCGACGGTCCGGCGCTCAGCCCCTGGCGGTATCGCAGCACCGTGCGCTGCGCCGTCGACGGGGACCGGCTCGCGTTCCATCGACGTCGTTCCGACGAGTTGCTCGCCGTCGGGGACTGCGTCGTCGCGCACGACCTCGTCGCGGAGGTGATCCGCGACGGCAGGTTCCCTGGCGCACGTGAGGTCACCGTGCGTGCCGGAACGAGGACCGGGGAGCGTGTCGTGGTCGTCGACCCGATGGCGACCGACGACGTCGTGGTGCCCGACGGGGTTCGTGTGATCGGTGTCGACGAGCTTCGCCGGGGTCGGCGGGCGTGGTACCACGAGATCGTCGACGGGCGACGCTTCAGGATCTCCGCCCAGTCGTTCTTCCAGTCGGGTGCTGAAGGGGCCGAAGCGCTCGTCGACGCGGTCCGACGTGCAGCGGGACCGATCGTGGCGACCGACCGCCTCGTCGACCTCTACGGGGGTGTGGGTCTCTTCGCTGCGACCCTCGGCGCCGTGCAGCCGATCCTCGTGGAGCGATCGGCATCGTCGGTGGCCGACGCCCGGGTGAACCTGGCCGGGTCCGGAGCCAGGATCGTGCGCAGCGCGGTGGAGCGCTGGCGAGCGTCGCCGGCCGACGTCGTGATCGCCGATCCGTCCCGGGTCGGCCTCGGTCGTGACGGGGTCCGGGCCGTGTCGGCGACCGGCGCGCGGCGGGTGGTGCTCGTGAGCTGCGACGTGGCGTCGCTCGCCCGTGACCTCGTGCTGCTGGCCGGGTCGGGGTATCGGGCGACCGGCATCGACGTGGTCGACCTGTTCCCGAACACCCATCACGTCGAAGCAGTCACCTGCCTGGAGCCTGCGTGACGCGGGTTCCCCGATGGGGACAGAGAACCGGGGCATCCCCGGCGGTCGCGTTCGTGATCGTGGTGACGTTGCTCGCCGGCTGTGGAGGCGAGCGGACAGCGGACCGCGGCAGTTCCTCGGTGGCGACGGTGACCGTCCCCGCCGAGTGCGGTCCGGCGGCTCCTCCCAACCGCCTGGTCCCCGAGGTGCTGGGTGAGCGACCGCACGACCCGACGGCGTTCACCGAAGGCCTCCTGATCGTCGACGGCGTGCTCTACGAGAGCACGGGCCTCGAGGGGGCATCGTCGGTCCGGGCAGTCGATCCGCTCACCGGTTCGGTCCTGCGACGATCGGATCTGGATCCCGACTCGTTCGGTGAGGGTCTGACGGCCATCGACGGCGACCGTCTCGTCCAGCTCACCTGGAAGCAGGGGATCGCGATCGTGTGGGACCGCATGGACCTCCAGCGGGTCGGCGAACACCGCTACGAGGGTGAGGGCTGGGGGATCACCACGCTCGACGACGGACGACTGGTCATGAGCGACGGCTCCGACACCCTCACCGTTCGTGACCCCTCGGACTTCTCAGCGATCGAGCGGTGGACCGTGACCCGCTCGGACGGGACCGTCGATCGTCTCAACGAGCTCGAATGGGACGGTGGGCGGATCTGGGCGAACCGCTGGCAGACCGACGAGATCGTCCGCGTCGACCCTCGCTGCCACCGCGTCGACGCCGTGGTCGATGCATCCCCGCTGCGACGTCGAGCGGCTGCGGTAGCGACGGCACCGATCGACGTGCTCAACGGCATCGCCCACGAGCCTGGGACCGACCGGTTCCTCGTCACCGGCAAGGACTGGCCCGTGATGTTCGAGGTGCGCTTCGTGGCTGCGGCATGATCGGTCCGTGGAGGTCGAGGAACCGGCACCGATCGACGGCGACTGCGATCCCCGGTTCGAGGCGGTCTGGTCCGCGTTCGTCGACAACTTCGCCGAGCGGGGTGAGCTCGGTGCAGCGGTCTGCGTCGTCGTCGACGACGTGATCGTCGTCGACCTGGTCGGCGGCTGGGCAGATGGAGCCCGCAGTCGACCCTGGACGGCGGACACCATCGCCGACTTCTACTCGGTCGGCAAGGGGCTGCTGTCGCTCCTCCTCCTGCGTCTGGTCGACACGGGAGCGGTCGACCTCGACGATCCGATCGCCGCGGTGTGGCCGGAGTTCGCCTCCCGGGGCAAGGACGGGACGACGCTGCGCCACGCGCTCACGCACCGTGCCGGGGTGCCGGCGATCCGCCGCCGTCTCACCGACGACGACCTGTTCGACTGGGACGTCATGACCGGGGCGCTTGCGGCCACGGAACCGTGGTGGCCACCGGGGGAGCAGCTCGCCTACCACGTGAACACCTTCGGCCACCTCGTCGGCGAGCTCGTCCGCCGGATCGGAGGCGTGATGCCGGGGGACGCACTCAGCGACCTCGCCGGGCTGCTCGGCGCCGATGTGCACTTCGGCGTACCGGAGGATCAGCAGGACCGGTGTGCGGAGACTGTCTGGGATCCGGCCTTCTCGGTGCCGGCGTTCGACCTGGACCGCCTCGAGGGGATCCAGTTGCTGCACGCGCTCGCCCATTTCAACCCGCCCGGCTACTCGTCGGTCGGAGTGATGAACACGAGTCGGTGGCGCTCGTCGCAGATCGGCTCGACCAGCGGCCACGGCTCGGCCCAGGGAATCGCCCGGGTCTACGCCGCGCTGCTCGACGACGGCCGCCTGCTGTCCGGTCCGCTGATCGAGGAGGCGACGAGGGTCCAGGCGACCGGGCACTGTCCGATCCTCGACGACGACCTGTCCTACGGCCTCGGCTTCGCGACGACGACCACCCGTCGGCCGCTCGGGCCGAATCCGGGAGCCTTCGGTCACTTCGGCACCGGCGGGTCGCTCGGATTCGCCGATCCCGTCGACCGTGTGGCCTTCGGCTACGTCATGAACCACGTGATCCCGAGGTGGCAGAGCACCCGGAACCGGGCGCTCATCGACGCGGTGTACGCGTCGTTGGACGCCTGAGCGCCGGCGGGCTGCGTCCGGTGCCGCCGGACAGGTCGATGTTGGCCGTCCGCCGTTTTCGGTGACCATCGCCCTACGCTGAGTGGTCGCGGGGTACCCGCCGGTGACCCAGGGAGGATCACACCATGCTCGCATCCATCGCACAGACCACCGATCTCACGACCAGCAGCTCGAGCGCGGGCTCGTTGGCGTTCGTGACCGTTCTCCTCGTCCTCTACGTCGGCCTCTTCGTGTTGCTCCTCGTGGGCTACTGGAAGGTCTTCGCGAAGCTCGGCCTTCCGGGTTGGATGGGCATCATCCCGTTCGTCAACGTCTACATGCTGTTCAAGGCCCGCGGACAGCACGAGCCCGTCGTCTGGTTGATCCTGTCGCTGATCCCCTGCATCAACATCATCGCCATGTGGATGTTGGCGAACGACACCGCGGAGCTGTTCGGCAAGGAGCTCGGCTGGAAGATCTTCCTGTTCCTGATCCCGGGCATCTCCCACCTGGTGCTCGCGTTCGGCAGCGCCGAGGTCGACCGGACGGCGCTGGCGCCGGGTGTCGGCCTCAACGCCGCCTGAGCGGCTCCCTGTCTCTCCGTCATCAAAGAACGCAGATGGGCCCGGAACCGAGGTTCCGGGCCCATCGCTTGTACGCCCCCCGGGACTCGAACCCGGAACCAGCGGATTAAGAGTCCGATGCTCTGCCAATTGAGCTAGAGGCGCATGTGACTCCGCCGGGCGGACCCGGCGGAGTTGGATTGTAGCGACCCGGCGCCACCGGTCCGAACCGGTGGCGCCGTCCGCATGGGGTGACCGAGGGGACTTGAACCCCCGACCTCCAGGGCCACAACCTGGCGCTCTAACCGGGCTGAGCTACGGCCACCATGACACTGCGTGTCCTCGTCACCGTCGGCGTACCCACCGTGACAAGGACGGCGAGCATATACGGTGCTGCCCGCCGAGCCGTAGCCCGATGCGGCCCTCGGAGGCTCTCGGCGCCCGCCCCCGTAGCTCAGTTGGACAGAGCAGCGGACTTCTAATCCGACGGTCGCAGGTTCGAATCCTGCCGGGGGCGCTTTTCGAACCCGGCGGGACGTCATCGGAGCCAGGGTCGACACGGTCCGACGGTGATGCCGGCCGAGACGGGATGTCGACCCCGTCGGGCGGACGACGCGGCCGTCCCAGGCTCGCTAGGTTTGCTCGAGGGGAGTTGGAGCATGGGGAGGTGATGATGTTCCGGAGTCCGTTGCCCGACGTCGCGGTGCCGTCGGTGCTCTTGCCCGAGTTCGTGCTGCGCCAGGCGTCCAGCCTTCCGGAGAAGGCAGCGCTCGTCGACGGGCCGACCGGCCGGGTCGTGACCTACGGCGAGCTCGACGACGGCATACGGTCGCTCGCCGGAGGCCTCGTCGCCTGGGGTCTCGCTGACGGCGACGTGGTAGCGATCCTGGCGCCGAACCAGCCCGAGTACGCCATCGTCTTCCACGGGGTCGCCTATGCCGGCGGCGTCGTGACGACGATCAACCCGAGCTACACCGAACGGGAGGTTCGGCACCAGCTTGAGGACGCCCGACCGCGACTCCTCGTCACCGTCGGGGCGTTGATCGACGTGGCACGGGCGGCTGCCGCGGGCACGTCGGTCGATCAGATCGTGGTCTTCGACGAGGCCGATGGCGTGGACTCGATCTCATCGCTGAGGGGCGCGCCACTCGATGCCCCGGTGCGCATTCCTCCCGACAGTCCGGTCGCACTCCCGTATTCGTCGGGAACGACCGGCCTCTCGAAGGGCGTCGTCCTCACCCACCGCAACCTGGTGGCCAACATCGCACAGGTGATGGCGCCCTTCGGTGTGCGACCTGACGAGACCGTGATGTGCGCGTTGCCCATGTTCCACATCTACGGAATGCAAGTCATCATGAACGCGAGCCTCGCTGCCGGTGCCACCGTGGTGACGATGCCCCGCTTCGACCTCGTCGAGTTCCTCGACCTCCACGCCCGCCACCGCATCACGCGCAGCTACATCGCCCCGCCCATCGCGGTCGCGCTCGCCAAGCATCCCGTCGTCGACGAGTACGACCTGTCGGCCCTCGAGTTCATCAACTCCGGAGCCGCACCACTCTCGGCCGAGCTTCAGGTCGAAGTGGCTCGACGCCTCGATTGCCAGGTGGTCCAGGGCTACGGCCTGACCGAGTGCTCACCGACGACGCACCTCACGCCGTTCGGCAACGCTCGTTCGGGGTCCGTTGGCGTCACTGCTCCGAACACGGAATCGAGAATCGTCGACCCCGTCAGCGGCCGCGACCTCGGGACCGGCGAGGAGGGCGAGCTCTGGGTCCGTGGCCCGCAAGTGATGACCGGCTACCTCAACAACCCCACCGCGACCGCGGAGACGATCGACGGGGACGGCTGGCTGCACACCGGCGACATCGCCCGCATCGACGCCGATGGCCACCTGTGGATCGTCGACCGGCTCAAGGAGCTCATCAAGTACAAGGGCTTCCAAGTCCCGCCCGCCGAGTTGGAGGCGCTTCTGCTGACCCATCCGACCGTCGCCGACGCGGCAGTGGTCGGCCGCCCCGACGACGAGGCCGGCGAGATCCCGGTGGGCTTCGTCGTCCTGAAGCCTGGCTGCGAGGCAACCGAGCAGGAGCTGTGCGAGTTCGTGGCATCACAGACGGCCAGCTACAAGCAGCTGCGCCACCTGTCGTTCATCGACTCCGTGCCCAAGTCGCCGTCGGGCAAGATCCTCCGCCGAATGCTCCCCTGAACCCCCGTCCAGGCGCATCAGGCCCGCGAGATGACAGCACTGCACATCAGCCCAGCCACCCGTGCTACGTCGTCCTCCGATCTGTGATGCACCTTGCTCGTGGCGCACGCGTTCTCGGTCAGGTTGGACGTCGAGGCAGATGCCGACGACCGCACGGAGATGCGTCTCGTCGCGGACGTCATGGAGTCTCTTCGTGCATCGGGGTGACGTGCATCGGGGTGACGTGCACCGGTTCGAGGTCACGAAGGGGACCGGACACGAGCAGCACGGGTCGTGGTTCGGGGCGAGGCGACACGGGTCCTCGTCGAGCATGTCGGAGCCGTCGATGTCAGGCGGTTGGGCGCCCGCGTCGGTCATCTCGAACACGCTGGACTGTGGGCGGTCGACGAGGCGCTCGCGACGGTTCTCGGCCTCGACTGAATCGCGGCGCAATACTCCCGGATCATGGACGCACCGCTACCGACCGATCACAGATCCGGTGGTTCGAAAGCTGTCCCGTTCGGGTCGGCCGTGGATCCGCTCGTCCTGATCCCACCCTCGGAGGGCAAGGCATCGGGCGGAGTCGGCCCGCCGTGGCGACCGGCGACGATGGCGATCGACCTCGACCACCAACGCCTTCGGGTCATGGCAGCGCTGCGCTCGGCCATGCGGGCCAACGTAGCGGCGCGGGCGAAGCTGCTCGGCGTCAAGGGAGACGCGCTGGCAGCGGCCACAGCGGCGAACCGGGACATCGCGGACGCGCCGACGATGCCGGCGATCGAACGGTTCACCGGGGTCCTGTACGGCGCTCTGGACCTCGCGTCGCTGCCGACGGTGGCACGTCGGCGTGCCGAGAGCATGCTGGTGATCCCGTCCGGCGTGTTCGGGCTCGTCGCCCCACACGACCCGATCCCCGACCACAAGCTCAAGATGAACGTGGCGCTTGGGCGCCTCGGACGCCTCTCCACCTGGTGGCGCGATCCGGTGTCCGAGGCGCTGGCGCGGCGTTGCACGGGCAGGCGGGTCTGGAACCTGCTCCCCAGAGAACATGCTGCGGCGGTCGATCTGGCCGGGATCGATCAGGTGAGCGTGACGTTCCTCGAACCGAACCGTTCGGGCGAGCTCGTCGCGGTGTCGCACTGGAACAAGCTGCTGAAGGGTGCGCTCGTACGGCTGCTGCTCGAGCATCCCTCGACCTCGCCGGAGGACCTGCAGGACTGGGACCACCCTGAAGGCTTCCGCCTCGACCCGTCGCGCACCCTTCTCGTCGGCGACGTCACGGTGCTGTCCCTGGTGCGAAGCTGAGCCGATTCATCGGTGATTCGTCGCGCAGCGGTCGAAATTCTCCGGATGACGACGCATCCGCGGCGCGAACGCGCTAGAAAGGACATCACAACGACCCCCGGCCGCAGGGTTCTTCCCTTCCCTCCTACTCTGCGGCCGGGGGTCTGTTGCCGTCCAGGCTCAGGTCCTCGCACGAAGCCGGGGCGTCGTGGCCGGGGAACAGCGCTTGTGTAGCGTGTGTTGACACGAGCGTGATCGCCCGTCCCGGGTGGTCCGTGAGGGAGCCAGATGCGCACGTCAGGCATACGACTCGGGCGGATCTTCGGGGTCGAGGTCTCGTTCGACCCCGGTGTCCTGCTCTTCGGCGGACTCCTCACCTGGATCCTCGCCGTCTCGGTGCTCCCTGATGCGGAGCCCGGGTTGACCGGTCTGTCGTACTGGTCCGTCGCTGCGCTCGGTGCCTTGCTCTTCCTCGCTTCCCTGCTCGCGCACGAGCTCGGCCACTCCGTCGTCGCCCGCCGGAACGGGATCGAGGTCGAGGGGATCACGCTGTGGATGTTCGGGGGCGTGGCCCGGCTCGGCTCCGATGCGACGAAGCCCGGCGCCGAGCTGCGGATCGCGCTCGCCGGGCCCGCGATGAGCCTCCTCGTCACCGTCGTGTCCATCGGAGCGTCGGTCGGTCTCCACCGCCTGGGTGCTCCGATGCTGTACGTGACCGTCCTGACCTGGCTCGGCCTCGTCAACGCGTTCCTGGCGGTGTTCAACCTGCTGCCTGGCGCGCCGCTCGACGGCGGGCGTGTCCTGGCGGCGCTGATCTGGATGGTCCGTGGCGATCGGCTCGAAGCGAAGGTGTGGGCGGCTCGGACTGGGCGTGCCGTCGCGCTGCTGATCGTCGCTGCGGGCTTCGCCGAGGTGTTCGTGCTGGGCAGCTTCGCAGGGCTCTGGACCGTGTTCATCGGCTGGTTCCTGCTCAACGCTGCCCGCATGGAGGAGGCCCACTACGTCGGTGAGGCGGCACTCGGCACGATGCCGGTCGCCGACGCGATGCTGCGCGACCCGCAGTCGGTGCGGACCTGGACCACCGTCGCCGATGCGGTCGCCGGACCGCTCCACGGCACCGCACAGGCCGCGATCCCCGTGCTCGACTGGAACGAGCAGGTCGCTGGACTCCTCACCATGGCGCAGGTGAAGCGCCTCCCTGCGGAGCGCTGGGCGACGACGAAGGTCGGCGAGGTGATGCTGGGTGTGTCCGATGTCCCGACCGTCACGCCGACGGAGCAGCTCACCCAGGTGCTCGACCGCCTCCGCGTCCAGTCCGGTGGTCTCGCGTTGGTCCTCGACCGTGGCCGCCTCGTCGGTCTGCTGACCCCTGACGGCATCTCCCGGGCGATCACCTTCGGGAGGCTGTCGCGGAGGGGGACGGCCGTCGCGCCCGGTGGCTCCCCGTCGACCACGCAGCCGTCCCCGCCTCTGCCGCCTTCGCCGCCACATGCTCCGACCCAGGATTGGGAACCGCCGGTGAAGCACCCATGACCGACCCGACCCCCACCGGCCGCGACGCGGATCGTGACGCCGACCAGCCGCTCGTCATCGATCCGGAGTCGTTGCGGGAGCGACTCGATCCGCTGCAATGGCAGGTCACCCAGGAGGCGGGGACGGAACAGCCGTTCACCGGTGTGTACTGGGACTGCCACGATGACGGCACCTACCGCTGCGTCGTGTGCGGGACGGCTCTGTTCCGCAGCGACGCCAAGTTCGAGTCCGGATCGGGTTGGCCGAGCTTCTGGGAGCCGGTTTCACCCGACGTGGTCGTCGAGGTCCGTGACAGCTCCCACGGGATGGTCCGTACCGAGGCCCGGTGCGCGAGGTGTGGTTCGCATCTCGGTCATGTGTTCACCGACGGTCCACGTCCGACCGGGCTGCGGTACTGCATGAACAGCGCCTCGCTCGATCTCGAACGATCTGACGACGCGGCGGGTTGAGGTCCTGAGGGCTCCGAGCGCGACGCGTCGGCTCAGCGGTCCCCGGCTCAGCGTTCCCCGGCGACACGGCGCCACAGCGACCTCGGCGCCACGCGGGCCGCAGCGAAGAGCGGTCCGAGGATTCGGGGAACCGACACCGTCTCCTGCGAGGGGTTCCGCAACGCAGCGACCGTCGCCCGTGCCACCGTTGCGGGATCGGTGTTGAACGGCGCCGGGTCGAGTCCAGCCGTCATCCGCGATCGCACGAAACCCGGACGCACGACGAGGCAACGCACGCCGGTTCCGACCAGTGCGTCGCCGAGCCCTTGAGCGAACGCGTCGAGGCCGGCCTTCGAGGACCCGTAGACATAGTTGGACCGACGGGCGCGCACACCGGCGACCGACGAGAGCACGACGATCGCTCCGTGACCCTCGGCGACGAGGTGCTGACCCACGGCGGCGAGCATCGCCGCCGGACCGGCGAAGTTGGTGCGCACCATGTGCTCGACGTCGACCGGGCCCATCGACCGGCCCGCGTGGTGGCCCAGGAGCCCGACCGCGCAGATGGCCACGTCGATCCCGCCGAGCACCTCGGCGGCGCGCTCGACGAACGCCCGGTGTCCCTCGACCTCGAGCGCGTCCCAGGCCAGGGCATCGACGCGGAGCCCGGGAGACGCGTCGAACACCTTCGCCCGCGCCGCTTCTGGATCCCGGGCGGCGAGGACCGCTGCGTCGAGTCCGGCATCGGCCAGTTCGGCGAGGATCGCGATCCCGATGTCGCTGGTGGCTCCGAGCAGCAGAGCGGTCCTCGGCATGGCAGGCACGGCGGGCGTCGTCGACGTCGAGCGGTCCGGGATCGTCACGGTCGAACGGTAGCGTGCGGCGCATGAGCCACGATGAGCCGGTCGACTCGGACCCGCTCGCCGCGACCGGTCCGCGTGAGCTCGAGCTCGCCCGGGAGATCCGCCGCGAGGTCGAGCGCTTCGTCGCCGACGATTCGGCCGACGTGGCGTCATTGGTCGCGGCGCTCGACGCCATCCCGCGGCGGGAGCAGCAGGCCATGGCCCGGTCGGTGTTCGACCGACTGGAACCGGTGCAGCAGTGGGCGATCCTCGAACGGCTGCTGGGTGACGACGGGCTGCTCGAATCGCTCGGGGCGGACCAGCGTCGCCGGCTCGCTTCGCTGCGACGTGCTGGCGCCACCGCCGATCTCGTCACCACCGTGGTGGACGGGTCGCGCCTGGACCTCGGCGACCTGCCCGACGGCACCGAGGTGGTCCTCGGGCTGTTCCGTGCCGAGGACGTGCGAAACGCGGCGGACCGAGGCCCGCGGTCCGACGTGTGTGCGCGTCAACTCGTGCTGCGGGCGTCCGGTGGGCACGGGACGTTCCGGGTCATCGACGACGTGTTCAACCCCCGTGGCGGCCTCTTCGTCGGTGCCGCCTACGACCACGACACGTGGCTCCAGGAACGACTGGCGGTCCACTCGACGGTGCGGATCGGGTCCATCGTGGGCACGCCGGACGCACCTGATCTCGAACCCGCTGTGTATCGGACCTCGCGGGTGGACGCCGGGGTCGGCGACGAACTGCGGGCGGGTCGACTCCGGCTCGGATGGGCGACCATCGGCGGTGTCGAGGTGTTCTCGTCCCTGCACTGACACCGCGTGCACCCGGGGTCGTACGCTCGGTGACAGGAGGGTCCGGCGTGGGCGTCGGATCGAGCGACCCGGGGTTCGGGTCGGAGAGGCGGTGTCTCATGGCGATGGTCGTGCTGGTCGTCGTGGCGGTCGTGGCGTTGGTCGTCGTGACCGTCGTGCTGCGGAGCTTCCACTCGGTCGGTCCGGCGGAGGTGGGTCTGGTCACGAAGCGGATCGGCCGCAAGCTCGGCGACGACCAGCTCGTCGCGATGCGCGGCGAGGCCGGCTACCAGGCGTCGCTGCTCATGCCGGGCCTGCGCTTCAAGCCGTGGCCGCTGTTCCAGGTGGAGCGCTTCCCCTGGGTCCAGGTGCCGCCGGATCGCATCGGGCTCGTCATCTCGCAGGTGGGCCTCGCCCTGCCGACCGGCGCCAAGTCCGCGGTGTACCGCAACGAGTTCGGCAACTTCGCGAACCTCGCCACGTTCCTGTCCGGCGGCGGCCAGCGCGGCGTGCAGCGACCGGTCCTCCCGCCCGGCACCACCGCGCCGATCCACCCGGTCGGCTTCATCGTGATCACGAGCGAGCAGGTCTTCGGCAAGGTCGTCTCCGAGTCGACGACCGCCATGGTCGACCAGGTCGATCCCGCGGCGTTGCGCGTCGTCCACATCACCCCGCAGGGCGACCGCGACATCGTCGGGGTCGTGACCACCCTCGAGGGTCCGCCGTCGGGTGACATCGCGAGCCGGATCGGCGGGTTCGACGACGTCACCGCCATGGAAGCTGCCGGCGGCTCCGCCAGTCAGGTCATCCAGGCGGTGCTCGGCTCGAAGAACGGGCTGCACGACAACTACCAGGACTACCAGGCGTTCCTCGACAGCGGTGGCAGCATCGGCTTGCAGCACGATCCGCTGCTGTACGGGGTTGGCCAGCGATTCGACAATGGTGTGCCATGACTCCGGTGTGGTCTGGCGCCCCAGCTCCGTGTCCTTGTCCGGGAGCCACCGTTTCAGGAACTCGTCCTGCTGCATGCTGAAGTAATCCATGGCGAGGTGGACCGCGTCGGCCATCGCCCGCAGCCCGAGCATGGCGTACTCGGCCATGACGTGGATCTGCAGTACCTGCTCGCCGTAGTGC
>CAYSCB010000038.1:0-15112 GCA_964429335.1 uncultured Aquihabitans sp. | reverse complement strand
GGTTGGGGTACCGGTGCAGCACTCCCGAGAACATGAAGTCGGTCATCGACGCCATCGCGTTGTTGAACGTGAGCGTCGAGCCCACCGCGGCCGGGGCGTCGTCGGAGGTCGACGGCATCTTCGAGCTGGAGCCGATGTGCATGTTGACGACCATGCCGACCTCGTTGCACGCCTCGAAGACCGGGTCCCAGTAGCCGTCGGGGTCGTGGATCGACGGGAGCCCGAGGTACGGCGGGATCTCCGAGAAGGTCATCCCGGTCACGCCACGTGCTGCGTTGCGCCGGATCTCCGCGGCGGCGAGCTGCGGGTCCCACAGCTGCACGATGATGCAGGGGATCAGACGACCGCCGGTGCCGGCGCACCACTCGTCGACCTGCCAGTCGTTGTAGGCCTTGACGCAGAGGTCGGCGAGCTCCTTGTCGGCGGCCTCGTAGAAGCGCTGACCGCAGAAGCGCACGAAGCTCGACGGGAAGCACTGCGACGCCTCGGTCCAGTTGACGTCCATGTCCTCCAGGCGGGCCTTCTGGTCCCAGCATCCCTTTCGCATCTCGTCATAGGTGATGGGCAGGACCTTCACCTGGTCGCGTTCGAAGCCGACCGCCGTCTCGAGCCGGGTGAGCGGGAACTGGCCGCCGTCGTAGGCCCACCAGTCGCCCTCCATGCCGTCCTCGTCGGGCTCGAAGCTGAACACGCCGCCGACGAAGTTCATCGTGCCCTTCTGGCGGAACGACCGTGGCGCCTCGTCGTGGTACTTCGCCGGGAGCCGGTCCAGCCACACGTTGGGCGGTTCGATGACGTGGTCGTCCACCGAGACGATCTTCGGCAGGTCCTGTGCTGTGTCGAGAGTCTGTGCTGCTTCGTTGTCCGACATGCGGTCGTCCCCCTCGGGCTCGGGTCGGGAGGTCACGGCCTCCCGACGACCATCCTGCCACGCTACGGCAGAACTGGAACGCGTTCTAGTTCCGTTCTCCGGGGGTTCCCGTCCGGGAGGCCTCCGTGAACGTGTCGAGCAGCGGCCCGAGCACCGGGTCCATCTGCGCCGAGGACAACATCGTGCCACCGTCGAGCACGAGGTTCTGGCCGGTCATGTAGCCGGCCTCGTCCGACAACAGGAACGCGATGAGCGCGGCGGTCTCCGACACCGAACCGATCCGCCCGAGCGGCGTGCGCTCCTCGATCCCGCTCCGGGCGTCCTCGTCGGCGACCAGCAGGTCGTTCAGCTCCGTGTGGATGAACCCGGGCGACACGCAGTTGACGCGGACCTCGGGTGCCCACTCGAGCGCGGCGGCCATGGTGAGTCCGACCACCGCCGCCTTCGCCGCGGAGTAGGGCGCCTCGCCGAGGGTCGGACGCACCGCCGAGAGGCTCGCGACGTTCACCACCGATGACGGGGACCCCCGCACCTCGCCGGCTGCACGCAGGTACGGGACCGCTGAGCGCAGGCACGCGTACGTCCCGGAGAAGTTGACCCGCCAGATCCGCTCGACCTCGGCGTCGGTGTAGTCCTCCAGCCGCTTGAGGTTCCCGATGCCCGCGTTGTTCACCAGCGCGGACAGCCCGCCCAGCTCAGCATCCGCGGTGGTCAGCGCGGCGTCGACGGCGTCGGGATCGGTGATGTCGCAGTGCAGCGCGAGCCCTCCGATCTCGTCGGCCAGCTCACGGGCCGCTCCTCCTCGACGGTCGAGCACGCCGACCTGTGCGCCACGCAGCGCCAGCAGCCGACACGTCGCCGCGCCGATCCCCGACCCGCCGCCGGTGACCACGACGCCGCGACCCTCGAAGCTGCCGATGCTCACGAGGCCGTTCCGGGCGTCGCGCCTGCTGACCCGCCGGTCGGCCCGTCGATCACGACGTCCGGTTCGTCGGTGATGAGGAACTCGATCGACCCGACGTCGATGAAGCGTCGTTCGTCGGGAGCGACCAGCTCCGCGTAGGCAGGTTCGGAGATGAACGCCACGAAGTCGTCGATGCTCCGGAACCACTGGACCGCCACGCCGTCGACACCCGCGGTGCCCGACAGGGCGTCGTCGCGGTGCCGCGGGTGCTGTTCGTAGCGGACGATGTGACGGGCGAGCTCCGCCGTGTCGCGGATGAGCGGGCCGTGGACGTCGCGCCAGTGCGTCCGGAACGCTTCGATCGTCATCCCGTCACGCCGGCGGATCAGTGCGAACAACTTCACCATCGCTGCTCCTCACCCGGGTGCCGCGGATCGTCACCCGGTGTCGTGCCCGTCGCCCACAGGGTTGCACGCCACCGCACCGGGGTTAGCATCGCCCCTGTGACGCCACGCCGTGATTCGCACTCCCAGATCCGCTCGGTCCCGATGTTCGCAGGTTGCACCGACGCCGAGCTCGACGAGATCGACCACCTCACCGACGAGGTCCACATCGAAGCCGGTCGGATCATCATGCGCGAAGGTGATCTCGGTCAGGAGTTCGCCGTCATCATCGACGGCGAGGCGGACGTCGTGAAGGACGGTGTCGTCGTCGCCCGCCTGTCCCCCGGCGACTACTTCGGTGAGGTCGCGCTCCTCGACGCCGTGACCCGCACCGCGTCGATCGTGGCGCGCACCGACATGACCCTCGAGGTCATCGACCGGCGCGGTTTCAACACCCTGCTCGACGACCTGCCACGCCTGTCGCGGTCGATGCTGCAGGGCACCGCACGGCGTCTGGCCGACCTCGAGGACGAGTGCCAGCGACTCCGCCACGCCACCATCGGGAACAACTGAGCCGACCGAAGCAACCAAGCCGACCTGCAACTGAGCCGACCACCGGAGGCAGCACCAATGAAGACCATCGGCAACATCATCTGGTTCGTGCTGTCAGGCGTCTGGCTCGGCATCTCCTACCTGCTGGCCGGGATCATCGCCTGCATCACGATCATCGGGATCCCGTTCGGCATCCAGGCGTTCAAGTTGGCCGGCTACGTCATGTGGCCGTTCGGCAGGACGTTGCACGAGAGCCCGGGCCACCGGTTCTCGAAGGGGATCATGAACATCATCTGGATCATCGTCGGCGGCATCTGGTTGGCGATCGAGCACGTGCTGTTCGGCACGTTGTTGTGCCTGACGATCATCGGGATCCCGTTCGGCATCAAGAACTTCTCGATGGCGAAGCTGGCATTGTTCCCGTTCGACTACTCGGTCGGCCCCTCCGGCGACAGCGCGCCGGCTGAGTCCGGCCCGGTCGTCGCCGACAGCTGACACCGCTGCGATCTCGGGGGAATCCGACGTCTCAGGCCGCTGAATCCCCCAAGTTCGAACGGCGCCGCTGACACCCCCGCGAACTCGGGGGAATCCGACGTCTCAGGCCGCTGAATCCCCCAAGTTCGAACGGCATCCGCTGCGATTGGCACAGAGATCAGGCCGTGAGCAGCGGCCAGACCTCGGCGCCGAACTGCTCGATCTGATCGGCCACCTCCTGCGCAGAGCGACCGACGAACCGCAGCTGCCACTGGTTCACGTCGAGGTGCAGGTACTTCGACAGGCCCTCCGCGATCGCCCCGGGTGATCCGGTCAGCGTCCAGCGGTCCACCTCGAAGTCGGCGGCGCCGATGTGGATCGGCTCGACGTTGACGCCCATGTCGAACTCGTCGGGCATCCCGGCGGCGGCACGCAGCTCGCGGATGCGGGCGACCGCAGCGCGCATGCCGTCTGCCGGCGGGCCCTGCGGCAACCAGCCGTCGGCGAGCTGCGCCGCCCGTCGCATGGCAGCAGGTGAGGACCCACCGATCCAGATGGGCGGACCACCGGGCTGCGCCGGTCGCGGTGCCATGCCGACGCCGGCCTCCGCGCCCGGGCCACCGACGGTCGGATACTCCTCGGCGAACGCGGCTCGGATCACGGGGATCGCGTCCTCGACAGCACGCCCGCGTCCCGGGTAGTCGATGCCGAGCAGGTCGAACTCGGCCTCGAGGTGACCGGCGCCGGCGCCGAGCACGGCACGCCCGCCGGACAACACGTCGAGGGTCATGAACGACTTCGCGACCTGCAACGGATGCCGGTACGGGAGCACGTACACGTGGCTCACCAGTCGGACCCGCTCGGTCTGCGCGGCCAGCCAACCGAGCGTGGCGATCGTGTCGTACCACGTGGTCGACATCGCTTCGTCGGCAGGACGGGGGATCCCGACGTGGTCGCACACCGCCACGTAGAACGCCCCAGCGCGATCCGCCGCTGCGGCAACCGCCACGAGCTCGGCGGGTCCGGCGTCGAGCTCCCAGGGCTGGCGGTACGCGGTCGACTTCGACTGCACCGGGAGCTGCAGGCCCCAGGCGATCGTCCCGGGCGGGATGATGGCTGCCACGGACCGATGCTACGGGTGACCGACCCCCGACGGAGTCGGCCTACAGCAGAAGGCCGGCAGCGACGGCTCCGCCGAGCTCACGACACGCTGCGAGGTCATCCGCCGACGGAGCACCGGTCACCCCGACCAGCGCCTGGACCCGACGCCACCGCAGGCCGGTGGTGATGCGTTCGAGCGCGGCGATGCCACCGGTGAGGTCGTCGTTGCCGTGCAGGTAGGCACCGAAGGTCAGGCCGACGGTCTCCTCGAGGCACGGGTAGTAGATCTGGTCGAAGAAGTGCTTGAGCGCGCCGGCCAGGTAGCCGAGGTTCACCGGTCCGCCGACGATCACGGCGTCAGCAGTGAGCACGTCCGCAGCACCGGCGGTCAACGCCGGCCGGGTGACGACCTCGACATCGGCGAGCAACGGGTCAGCGGCGCCGTCACGCACCGCGAGCAGCATCGAGTGCAGTGCCGGCGACGGCGTGTGGTGCACGACGAGGAGTCGGGCCAAGACCGGCGAGCCTGCTCAGCCTGCGAGCCGACGCAGGTCCGTCTCCGCGTCGTCGACCAGCGATGCGCCGGTCGCGCCGGTCGAGAAGTAGGCGGCGCCCACGTCGACGCGCAACGAGACCGGTTCACCACCGATGTCGAGCGGGAACGCGGCACCGCTGCGGATGCGATCGAGGAGACCGCCGGCACGATCGGGCTCCATCGCCGAGCAGCCGAGCAGGAAGCGCGCAGGCGGCTCGAAGCCGATCACGTCGCGTCCTCGCACGACGCTGTCCAGACGCGCCTCGACCTCACGTACCGCCCAGCGCGCCCCGTCGGGATCGGATCCCTCGAGGGCGTCGAAGTTGGCCACCTCGACGGCGAACACCGCCGGGGTCGCATCGGATCGGACCATCTCGTCGACCCGCTCCACCACCGCGTCACGACGCGGCAGGTTGGTCGGTCCGCGGTTCTCCGCCATGTGTCCCGACGGTACCCGCGCGACCGCTCGGTTGCGACGTGTCAGCCCGGGCGGTTCCCCCAGATCCCGACGAAGCTCACCATCTCGCCGGGATAGCCGCCGAGGTTGTGGGTGAGCGCCAACCCGCGGTCCGCGGTGTCGATCCGTCGGTCCTCGGGCGCCTCGCCGCGGAGCTGCAACCAGCACTCGTAGAGCATCCGCAGACCGGACGCGCCGACGGGGTGACCGAAGGACTTGAGGCCGCCGTCGGTGTTGACCGGCAGCTCACCGTGGAGGTCGAACGCGCCCTCCTCGCAGTCCCTCCACGCCTCGCCGCGGGCGGAGAACCCGAGGTCCTCCATGAGCACCAGCTCGGTCGGGGTGAAGCAGTCGTGCACCTCGGCCATCGCGAGCTCCCGCCGCGGGTCGGTGATGCCGGCCTGCGCGTAGGCGTCCTCGGCAGCCCACTGGCACTCGTCGAAGTGGGTGTAGTCGTAGTCGGGATCCAGCAGGCCGGAGCCGTTGCCGGCGACGAAGCTCAGCGCCTTCACGTACATCGGTCGGTCGGTGTAGCGGTGGGCGTCCTCGGCGCGCACGACGATCGCGCTCGCGGCACCGTCGGCGACACCGGCGCAGTCGAACACCGACAGCATCCCCGCAACCGCCGGCATCCGACAGATCGCGTCGACGTCCATCTCGCGTCGGAATTGCGCGAGCGGGTTCTTGGCGCCGTTGGCGTGGTTCTTGCTCGCGATGCGCGCGAGGACCCGGCGCAGCTCGCCGGGGTCCACGCCGTACTTCTCGGCATACGCGGGGGCGACGAGGCTGAACATCGCAGCGGCGGTCAGCGTCCGGTTCGTGCCGTCGTTGGGGACGGGGAACGCGTTGAGCCCCTGGTAGCCGGAGTCCTTGACCTTCTCGACGCCGACCGCGGCGGCGATGTCGTACGCGCCCGAGGCGACCGCGTAGCAGGCCTGCCGGAGCGCCTCGGAACCGGTCGCGCAGTAGTTCTCGACCCGCGTGACCGGCTTGCCGCGCAGCTTGAGCGGGGCGGCGAGGGTCACGCCGGACATGCCCGACTGCGCCGTGCCGAGCCACCACGCGTCGATGTCGTCGACGCCGACCCCAGCGGAGGCGAGCCCGGCGTGGGTGCCCTCCACGATGAGGTCGTCGAGGCCCTTGTCCCAGTGCTCGCGGAACGGCGTGCACCCCATGCCGACGATCGCGACGCGGTCCTTGATGCCGTGGCTGGACATGTCAGGCGTCTCCCTCGGTCGACTCGCTGGTGCCGGCTGCGCCCGCAGGAGCGGACGGTCGGGCCTTCCAGAAGTAGTTGACGATGCCGTCGGCCGCGTTGAGGCGCCGGAAGGTCATCTCGACGGCCATGCCGATGCGCACCTGGTCAGCGGTCACGTCGGTGAGCTCGACCGGGAGCCGGCCGCCGCCGTTGAAGTCGCACACGGCCAACACGATCGGCGGTGACAGCGAGTACGCGAGCGAGTCGACGGTGAAGGTGGCGATGGTGGCCGCCACGTCGGCCATCGGGGCGGGGTCCATGTCGTCGACGGCGCCGCCGACGAAGCTGACCCGCGCCGGCGGCAGGTGCAGCGCGTCGCTGGCGCGGTCGCGGCTGCCGACGAAGCCGTACTTCCAGTCGAGGCGTCGTTCGGCCGCGGATGCCGACATGCGCGCCGGTTCGGGTCGGTTCGGCGGCTGCATCGGCAGCACGCCACGCCAGCTCAGGTACTTGGCGTACGGGAGGCGCTCGTCGCCGGCGCCGAGCTGCTCGACGACGGTCGGGACGGCGGCGAGCGGCGTGTCGGTGCGACGGAACAGGAACACGTCCGCGCCGTCGGCGAGCGCGACGAGTGCCACGACCTCGCCGGGCGACGCCTGCTCGACGAGGTCAGCGAGCAGCACGAGCGGGTGCGCGGCGCCGGTGAACCCGACGGTCGATTCGAGACGGTCCGCCACGTCGACGCCCGCGGCGCCGAGCTTCTTGGCGAGCGGCCCGCCGGCACGGGCGTGCGGCGCGGAGATCGCGACACGCGCCACCCGGTCGGCGTCGATGCCGGCGTCCTTCAGCGCGGCATCCCACGCACGACCAGCGAGGTCGTCGTAGCGCTGCTGGCCGAAGCGCTCCTCCCACCCGTGTGTCCGCAGCTCACCCGGGCTCTTCCAGCGGTCGAGGAACTCCTGGGTGGCGGACGCCCCGCCGAGGTAGGTGGCGAGGAGTCCCCCGCCGTCGACGCCACCGGCGACGTCGTCCGGATCGGTGACCTCCCTACCGACGAGCACCGCGGCTCCTGCGTCGCCACCCTGCTGCTCCTCGGCGGATCCGGCCGGGCCGGTGCGCACATCGCCGGCGGTGACCAGCACTCCCCGATCGACCGAACGCAACGCTGCACGCAGGGCTGCCGAGGCACCACGCAGACCCGGGCCCGCGTCCGCCGCGAGCACATCGCCGTCGAGTCGGAGCGCCGCGTGCACGATCGGCGCCGCGGTCTTCTCCGAATACGGGCTGCTCGTCGACGCGAACCAGAGCTGGTCGATCGACCCCGGATCACCACGTCGGACCCGACGACCGGCCTCGACGGCCATCGTCACAGCATCCTCGTCGTAGGACGCGACGGTCCTCGCGCCCCTCCCGGAGGAGCGGCCGAGCACCTCGGCGATCGCTGCGCGTTGCAGACGCCAGTGCGGCAGGTAGGCAGCGATCGCGCTGATGCCGCGGACGGGAACGTCCGGCGGCATCGACGGGGAGGACGGAGCAGCAGGCATGGTCTGCCGAGCGTACCGACACCTGACGCCCCGTCAGAAGTCGTCGCCGGTCGCCGGCGGAGCGACGGGCGATGTGGCGACGTCGTTCCTCAACCGTTGACGTGACCACCCTCGTGCGAGCAGCATCAGTAGATGCAGCAACCCCCCGCACCCCAGACGGATCAGCCGAAGCTCGGGCGACGCGCCCGCAACCGGATCACCCGCCACGACCAGTTGCTCCGTGCTGCCAGCGAGATCATCGAGGAATCGGGTGTCCAGGGCCTCACGATGCAGGGCGTCGCCGACCGGGTGGACTGCGCCGTGGGCACGATCTACACGTACTTCAGCTCGAAGGCGTCGCTGATCGCCGCGCTGCAGGGTGCGGCGATGCAGACGGTCCTCGCGACGTACCACCGGGCGGCCGAGCAGTGGGACGACGCCCTGGAGGAGTCGGGCCTCGACGATCCCGCTGTCGAGTCGCTCGTCCGGGTGCTCGCCTACGGGCAGCTGTTCCTCGCCGGACCGGAGCTCACCCCCCGCGAGTTCGAGTTCCTCCAGCTCGCCCTCACCTCACCGGTGAACATGGTGGGCGTCGACGACGTCACCGCGCTCACCGGCCACGCGCTCACGTTGCTCGCCGAGGGCATGGTGCTCATCGAAGCCGCGGTGGCGTCGGGCGCGATCGCAGCTGCCGATCCCGGACGCGGTGACGATCCGATGCGCCGGATCATCCGCTGGATCGGGGCGATCGAAGGGGCGTACCTGTTCTCGAGGGTGCGACTCGAGGCGATGTCGGAGTCCAACGCCGCGGCGTTCGACTCGCACCAACTCGGACTGCTCGCATCGCAGGACATGCTGCTCGCTTGGGGCGCCCCGCCCAGGGTGCTGAAGGCCGCTGTCGACGAGCTTGCCCGCATGCGCAGGGCCGGGAACTTCCTGCCCACTCCCGAAACGCGGAGCTGACACCGGATCGGGTCACCCCGTCCGGGACGGCGACACAGATGGCTCCGTTCGTCGCTGCGATCGCCGCCGTGGTCATCGGCGTGAACCTCTGGTTCCTGTTCGAGTACCTCCTGCACCGCTTCGCCATGCACGAGCTGCACGGCCGCGGGATCATGAGCCGCGAGCACCTGCTGCACCACGTCAGTGCCGGTTGGAGCTTCTCGGGTCGTCTGCTGCTGGCGTGGCTCGGCGTCGCGATCGTCGGCGTGCTGATGTGGTTCCCGCTCGGGACCTGGCTGTTCGGTCTCCCGGTGGGGATCGGGCT
The DNA here is from genome assembly GCA_964429335.1 of uncultured Aquihabitans sp. Lineage (GTDB taxonomy): Bacteria > Actinomycetota > Acidimicrobiia > Acidimicrobiales > Microtrichaceae > Dermatobacter. Next base: position 5,847 of record CAYSCB010000038.1, on the reverse strand, counting down.
CGCAGCCGGCTGGGTGATCGGCTACGCGTTCTACGAGTGGCAGCACGCGCTCGCCCACCTGCGGGGACCGCACAACCGCTACGAGCGGTGGGTGCGCCGGCACCACTTCCACCACCACTTCGGCCACCCGATGGCGAACCACGGCGTCAGCGTGGCGTGGTGGGACCACGTGTTCGGCACCTACGAGTCACCGGAGACGATCGCCGTCCCACGACGGTTGGCCGCCGGGTTGGGCTGGCTGCTCGACGACGAGGGCACGCTGCGTCCCGAGTACGCCGACGACTACGTGCTCGTCGGCACGGACCGGATGGACGAGCGCCAGGCCGGCATCGACCGCGCCCGGGCGTTCGCCAGCCTCGCCCCGACCCCCTGAGCAACCGACGGCGTGGTCACCGCCACGTCGTAGCCTGCCCCGGATGCGCGGAGCCGACGGCGAACCTGATCGCGCCCTGACGGCGGCTCAGCGCACGTCGCGGGCACGGATCGACGAGTGGGACCCGATCGAGGGCCACCCGGCACGTCACCAGGTGCTGGCGATCATGTGCGTCTGCCTCGTGATCGTCGTCATCGCGGTCGCCAGCCTCAACGTCGCGATCCCCACGATCCTCACGGACCTGCGGCCGAGCGATTCGCAGCTGCTGTGGATCATCGACGCCTACGGGCTCCTCTTTGCCGGACTGCTGCTCCTCGCGGGAGCGATCGGCGACCGCTTCGGCCGCAAGCCCACGGTGATGGCCGGGCTCGGCGTGTTCGGCGTCGCAGCGCTCGCGGCGTCGTTCGCGACCGGCCCGACGATGCTCATCGCCTGCCGCGCGGCCATGGGCGCCGGCGCCGCGTTCGTGATGCCGGCGACGCTGTCGATCGTGACGTCGGTGTTCCCACCGGGCGAGCGACCGAAGGCGATCGCCACCTGGGCGGCGTTCGCCGGAGCGGGCAGTGCGCTCGGTCCCGTGTTGGGCGGGTTCACCGTCGAGCACTTCGGGTGGTCCTCGGTGTTCCTCGTGAACCTTCCGATCGTGGCGGTCGCGCTCGTGCTCATCGCGCTGTGGGTGCCGAACAGCCGTGACACCGAGCAACGACGGCTCGACGTCTCGGGTGCGGTGCTATCGGTGATCGCGCTCTGCGGTCTGCTGTTCGGGATCATCCAGGGACCCGAGGAGGGATGGGGTTCCCCGGTCGTGCTCGGATCCTTCGGAGTCGCGGTCCTCTTCGGCGCGTTGTTCGTCGTCTGGGAGCTGCACGTCGACGAGCCGATGCTGGACCCGCGGTTCCTGCGCATCCCGGCGTTCCGGGCCGGCAGCGGCGTGATCACCATGCTGTTCTTCGCGCTGTTCGGGATGTTCTTCATGATCACGCAGTACCTGCAGTTCGTGAAGGGGTACTCGGCGCTCGTCGCCGGGCTCTGCACCGCACCGAACGCCGCGGTGACGCTGCTCGTCACGCCACGCTCACCCGCGCTCGTCGCCCGCTTCGGCGCCCGACGTGTCGTGACCGCCGGGATGGCGCTGCTCGCCGCGTCCATGGCGCTCTACACGCAGCTCACGCCGCAGAGCCCGTACTGGTGGGTCGCGCTCGCGCTCGTCGTCGGTGCGACGGGGATGAGCATCGCGATGGCACCGGCGACGATCGCGATCGTGTCGTCGCTGCCGATGTCCAAGGCCGGCGTCGGCTCCGCGGTCAACGACGTCACCCGGGAGGTCGGCGGCGCGCTCGGCATCGCGGTGCTCGGCACGGTGCTCGTGTCGCGGTTCACCTCGTCGATGGACCGGCTCATGCCCGACGCCGTGCCCGACCAGCTCCGGGCCGCATCACGCACGTCGATCAACGGCGCCATCGCCGTCGCCGGGAAGCTCCCGGTCGACGCCGGCCGCCAGCTCCTCGACGCGGCCAGGGTGGCGTTCACCGAGGCGATGAGCTCGGCGTTCGTCGTGTCCGCGGTCCTGCTGGTCGTGATGGCCGTCGTCGCCCACCGTGCCGTGCCCGAGACGCGTGACCTGCACGTCCGGCACTGAGCTCTGAGCACCGAGCACTCGACACTGAGCACCCGACACCGGGGAACGGGCAGGGGGCGTTGACGTCGGAGCACCTACCGACGGGGTCGTGTCCCGGCAGTCCGGTCCCCTCAGCGAGGCGGCTTGCGGCCCGTCACGCCCGAGTACAGCGCACGGGCGAGGGAACGGCGGATCTCGGCGGCGTCGGTGCCGTAGCGCTCGATGCCGTAGCGGTGACCCGACACCTGGGCGAGCATCGCGACCAGCACCGACGCGGTCGCCGTCGGATCCAGGTCCTCCGGGAGGCGACCGGCGTCACGCTGGGCGCTGACCTGTTCGACGAGGGCGTCGGTGAAGTTCGTCAGCAGCTGCAGGCGGATCTCGCGGAACCGCACGTCGCCGCCCGTCGCTGCCAGGTCGATCACCGCCAGCAGCGAGCGGTGCTCGTCCCAGAACTCGAGGAACGACGAGGCGATCCGCTCGCAGGTCTCGTAGGCGTCACGGCCGCTCCAGGTACCTTCGCGCACCGGGCGGGTGAGCCGTTCGCGTCCCTCGCCGACCAGTTCGTCGGCGAGGGCCAGCAGGGCCGATTCTGCGTCGGGGAAGTACTGGTAGAAGGTCGCCGGGGAGGTGCCGGCCCCACGGGCGATGTCGACGACCTTCAGGTCCCGATATGAGGTGGTGCGCACCAGCTCCTTGGTCTGCTCGAGCAGTCGGGTGCGGGTGGCCAGTCCACGGCGGCCGGGGACGCGTCCGTCGACGGCCCGCAGCTCGTCGGACTCGACGTCGGCGACATCGAGGCCGGTCGGGTGTCGGCTGCTGCCCACGGTGTCCGTACCGCTGGCGGTGTCCCTGACACCGATGGAGTTCCTGACGCTGTCGCCCACGCCGGGCAGGGTACCGGCCCGGCTGTGAGCAGCCCTCGGTCAGCCCTCGATCAGTCGCCAGATGATCCACACCATGACCGCGATGCCGAGCATCGCCAGCAGGAACATCATCACGAAGCCCGCGATGGTGGTCGCGACCAGGGCGAACAGCAGTCCCAGGCTGGAGCGGCGGGTGGCCTTGCGATCCGCGAGGTCGCGTTCGATCAGACGCACGTTGCGGTCGTTCGCCTTGTAGGCCATGTCGAACACGACGCCGGCGAACGGGACGAGGCCGACGACGCCTTCGAAGGCGACGTTGAACAGCATCCGGATGATCGTCGGCCAGCTGACCCCGGCGAGGACGCCCGCGGTGACGACCACCATCGACAGCGCGACGCCGATCGCGTCACCGACACCGGGGATGATCGTGAGGAACCCGTCGATACCCACGCGTCGACCGCCGGTGGCGGGGACCTCGATGGCGTCGTCGAGCACCCACGCCATCCGCTTCACCCACTGCGGGACTGGCCGGGTGTTCGGTTTGGGACCTCGCCGGTGGGCGTCGCGCACGTCGTGGAGGGCTTCGACGACCTCGGCCCGGGCCCGGGCCGTGCGGGTGGGGCGGGCCTGTGCGACGCCGGGGTGCACGACGATGTCGTGGCCGGTCGCGTTCGGCACCGTCGCGTGCGGCACCGTCGCGTGCGGCTCCGTCGCATGCGCCACGACGTCGGCGGCGCCGCGCCACTCCGTCGCGGGGTCGAGCTCCCGACCCTCGATCGTGCCCAGATGGCGGGGCTCGTCGCTCACGCCCCGCATTCTCCCAGCGCGACGGACGCCACGGCCGTCACCATCACGAACTTGGGGGAATCCGACCGCTGCGACGTCACCATCCCCCAAGTTCGGGCAGGCACGTCGATCTGGACACGAACTCGGGGGAATCCGACCGCTGCGACGTCGATATCCCCCAAGTCCGGGTGGACGCCGGCGCGGGGACGGTCAGCCTCCGGTGATGAAGCGCTCCCCGAAGGTCCCGATGAGGTGGATCGCCTGCTCGGTCGACTCGGGTCGCTCGACACCCTGCGCCATCCACGACGAGGTGACGATCGACGTGACACCTGCCGTCTCGAGACGCTCGCACATCTCAGCGGTCGGGACGACGATCGGCGAAGCGATGATCTCGAACGGCCGGTCGGCGGTACCGGCCTCCTCGCGGGCCCGGTCCAACGTCCGGCAGTGCTCGACCAGCTCGTCCGCGGTGCAGTACACGCCGAACCAGCCGTCGCCGATGGTCGCTGCGCGACGGAACGCGATGTCGGACAGTCCACCGATGAGGATCGGGACCGGCGCGGGCGGCACCGGGCGCATCTCGACGGGATCGAAGTCGAAGAACTCGCCGTGGTGTTCGACCATGCCGCCGCGCCACAGGGCCCGGATGACCTCGATCATCTCCTCCATCCGCTTGCCGCGACGGGCGAACGGCTGGCCCAGCAGCTCGAACTCCTCGGCCATCCATCCCGCGCCGACGCCGAGGGCGACGCGTCCCTGCGACAGGTAGGCCGCTGTCCCCACGGCCTTGGCGACGATGAACGGGTTGCGCAGCGGCAGGACGTACACGTTGGTGAGGAACCGCAGCGTCGAGGTGGTCGCCGACATCGCTCCGACGGCCACCCACGGATCCGGCCAGTCCTCCTCGGGACTGAACTGCGGGGTGCCGTCGGGCGTGTAGGGGTACTTCGAGGCGAGGTAGCTCGGGTACACGACGTGATCCGACACGGTGACCGAGTCGAACCCCGCCGCCTCCACCGCCGCCGCGATGCGCGGCCAGTCGAGGGGTTCGGATCCGAAGAGCGCGTGGACGAACTTCATGGTCTCCTCCGTTCAGGAACCGGCGGTCGCCCGGTCACGCAGCTCGTACTTGAGGACCTTGCCGCTCGCGTTGAGCGGCAGTGCGTCGACGATCTCGACCCGTCGGGGCACCTTGTAGTTGGCCATGTGCTCCCGGGACCAGGCGATGACCTCGTCGGGGTCCACCGTCGTGTCCGCCACCGGGACGACGAACGCGACGCCGACCTCCCCCATCCGCTCGTCGGGAACGCCGACCACCGCGACCTGCGCGACGGCGGGATGGGTTCCGAGGAGCCGCTCGATCTCGGCCGGATACGCGTTGAACCCACCGACGATGAACATGTCCTTCTTGCGGTCGGTGATGCGCAGGTAGCCGCGTTCGTCCATCGTGCCGACGTCACCGGTGTGCAGCCACCCGTCCGCGTCGACCGCCTCGGCGGACTGCGCCGGGTCCTCGAAGTACTCCCGCATCACGTTGTAGCCACGCACGAGCACCTCGCCCGGTTCGCCGGCGGGAACAGCGGCGCCGTCGGCGTCGACGACGCGCACCTCGACACCGGGGAAGGCCCGACCCGACGTGGTGGCGATCGTCTCGGGGTCGTCACCGGCACGGCAGGCGGTCGCGACGCCGCACGCCTCGGTGAGCCCGTAGGCGGTCAGCACGGTCTCGAAGCCGAGGTCACGGCCCATCGCGACCACCAGCTCGACGGGGACCACCGCTGCGCCGGTGACAGCGAGTCGGAGCGTGTCGACGCGTGACCGGTCGAAGCGGGGGTGGTTGAGCAGGGTCTGGTACAGCGTCGGCGGGCCGGGGATGGTGGTGATCCGCTCCGATTCGATCACGTCGATCGCCGCGTCGACGTCGAAGGTCGGCAACGGGACCATCGTCGCCCCGGTCATCAGGCAGGCGAGGATGCCAGCCTTGTAGCCGAAGGTGTGGAAGAACGGGTTGATGATCAGGTAGCGGTCATCGGAGCGCAGCCCGACGAGGGCCGCCCAGTCGAGGAAGAGGCGCAGCGACGCGGCGTGGGTCTGCACGACCCCCTCGGGAGCACCGATGGTCCCCGAGGTGAACAGGACGTCGGACACGTCCCCGCCGGTCAACGGCGCCCCGCTGGCGTCCAGGAGCGCGGGGGCGACCGCCG
>CAYSCB010000037.1:0-15250 GCA_964429335.1 uncultured Aquihabitans sp. | reverse complement strand
GGCCCGTCGAACCAGATCTCTCCGTGATCACCGTTCGCGACGGCCGCACCCATCGGGTCACGTACCTCCACGGCCATGATCGGCGTGACGCGACCTGCGCTCGTCGGATGGGTCAGGTAGTCCTCGCCGCTGTTCTGCGGTCCGTACGCGTTGGTCTCGGTCATGCCGTAGCCGATCCCCGGAGCCGCGCGAGCGTACGAGGTCGCGATCCGTGCCACGAGCTCCGGCGGCGTCGGCGCTCCACCACCGCCGACGCTCCGGAGGCTGGAGGTGTCGCGACGATCGAAGTCCGGGGAGTTCAACAGGTCGATGTTCTGGGTCGGCACGCCGACGAAGTTCGTCACCTGCTCCCGTTCGATCAGATGGAGCGCCCGCTCCGGTTGCCAGCGGTACGTCATCACGAGCTTCAACCCGCCCAGCATGCAGCTGAGCATCACGGGGACGCACCCGGTCACGTGGAACAGCGGGACCACGAGGATGAACGACGGCGGTCCCGCCCCGCGCTCGCGGTCGGGGTTGCGGGCCCGGTCGACAGCGCCACGACACGCGTACCCCATGATCGCCTGCACCACAGCGCGGTGAGTCGAGACAGCTCCCTTGGGGGTCCCGGTCGTGCCGGAGGTGTACAGGATCGTGGCGTCGTCATCGGGATCGACCACCGCATCGGGCATCGGGGCGTCCGGGTCGACGACGTCGCTCCACCCGTCGACCACGGTGCCACCATCGCCGGTGGCAACCTCCGGTGTCCGGACCGCGAGCGTCGGAACACCCAGGTCTGCACACGCGTGCCGGCTCCGCTCGATCCGCTCACGGTCGGCGATGAGCAACGACGCGCCGCAGTCCCGGAGCGCGAAGTCGATCTCGACATCGGTCCACCAGGCGTTGAAGCTCACCGAGATCGCACCGATCGACACCGTCGCCGCATACGCCACGACCCACTCCGGGTAGTTGCGCATGGCGACAGCGACCCGGTCACCGCGGCCGATCCCGTACCGGTCGACGAGCGCAGCGGCGAGTCCTGCGACCTCCCGACCGAAGCGCTCGAAGCTCCATCGCTCGTCCTCGTAGACCAGGAACATGGCATCACCCCGTCGCGTCGCCCCCGCCACGACCTCGCGCAGATTGTCGGGGGCGTTGAGGAACACCCGACGGGACACGCCGCGGACGTCTGCCTCCACCACCTCGAACGGCGCACCCGGCCCTGTGACCTGAGCGCAGGCCTCCTCGTAGCTCAACATCTCGAGAGCTTCGCAGACCCTCCATAACGAGCGAGCGTCGCCCCGGAGTTGTTACGGTCCCTGCCGTGCGGTTCACCTATGCCGAGGCCATGACCGATCCGAGCTTCTACGCGCCACTGGCGAAGGCGGTCGAGGCGTCGGGCTACGACGGTTTCCTGATCCCGGACTCCATCGCGTATCCGGAGGTCTCGGACTCGATCTACCCGTTCACCCCGGATGGATCCCGCGAGTTCCTCGAGGACAAGCCGTTCCTCGAGCCGTTCGCGCTCACCAGCGCTCTCGCGATGGTCACCGAGCGCATCCGCTTCATCATCTCGGTGCTCAAGATCCCCGTCCGACACCCGTTGCACACAGCGAAGCTGGCGTCGACCGCCGCTGTGCTCAGCAACAATCGCCTGACGCTCGGCGTCGGCGTCAGCCCGTGGCCGGAAGACTACGAGATGACCGCCACGCCGTGGGCCGGACGGGGCAGGCGCATGGACGAGTGCATCGACATCGTCTCCACCCTGCTGTCGGGCGGCTACCACGAGTTCCACGGGGAGGCGTTCGACCTGCCCTCGCTCAAGGTCTGCCCGGTGCCCTCCGAGCGGCTGCCGATCCTCGTCGGCGGGCACTCACCGGCAGCGTTGCGACGAGCGGTACGTCACGACGGGTGGATCCACGGTGGTGGCGACGACGACCTGACCACCCTCGTCACCCGGCTCCGTGAGCTCCGAGCCGACTCGGACAAGGCGGACGAACCGTTCCAGATCCACGTCATCGGGCTGGACGCCTTCACCGTCGACGGTGTCAAGCGTCTCGAGGACCTGGGTGTCACCGACGTGATCGTGGGGTTCCGATGGCCCTACGTCGTCGGTCCGGATCCCCAGCCGCTGCAGGAGAAGATCGACTCCATCGAGCGCTACGCCGCCGACGTCATCGCCGCCTGTCGGCGCTGATGCCACACGCCATCCCGGCCATCAACGGCGGGACACGCCCGAGAACATCACGTCGACCGCCCGGTCGACCTGCTCCTCGACGGACCGCAGCGGGAGCCGGCCGAGCCACCAGGTCCGGAGCAACGAGTCCAGCAGCGAGTTCGACAACGTGACGAGCACTTCGACGTCCGACGGGTCGGTGTCGGGGACGGCCTCGGCGAGCACGGCGGCGAACCCGTCGCTGTAGGCGGAGAACGCCTCACCGACCGCCGGGTCCGGGGACGCGCCGAGGACGGCATGGAGTTGCACGAAGTTCGGGTTGCGCTCGAAGGCCCGAACGGCACGCCGTAGCAGCGCCCTGAGTCGCTCCGCGTCGTCTGCCGACTCGGGGCGACGTCGCCGCACCACCTCGTCGAACCTCGAGGCCCACTCGAGCATCACGTTCGCGAACAACTGCTCCTTCGATGGGAAGTAGCGGTAGAGGGTCCCGAGCGCCACGTCAGCACGCAGCGCGACGTCACGGATCTGGATGCTGTCGTAGGTGTGCTCGGTGAGGAGCTCCAGCGCAGCACGCACGATGCGTCGACGTCGCTCACGCTGGGCGGGGGTCACCGCGACGGCTGCGACAGACCGTCCGGTGGGCTCGCCACCCTCCTCGGCGACCGGCCCGGGTTCCATCCGTGCGAGTGTAGGTACCGCTCCGCACAGCAGGCGCGGCATGTGGTAGGAGGGCGGGTGGTAGGAGTCCATCCCCCACTCCGTCCACCGACCCCGGGAGGCCAGACATGCCGCTCATCGAACGGGTGCTCGACCGCACCGAGTGCCGGTCGCTCGACGATCACGTCGCACGCGGCGGCGGGCGCGGGCTCGACGCGTCACGCTCCGCAGGTCCGGACGCGCTCATCGACATCGTCGAACGTTCCGGCCTCCGCGGCCGCGGCGGCGCCGGCTTCCCGACCGGACGCAAGTGGCGCACCGTCTCCTCGGAGCCGCGCGGCACCGCACCCCCGGTCGTGGTCGTGAACGCGGCCGAGGGAGAGCCCGGCACCTTCAAGGACCGCCAGCTCATCCGGATGAACCCGTACAAGGTGCTCGAGGGTGCCCTGATCGCCGCGGTCGCGATGGACGCGACCGACGTGATCGTCGCCGCGAAGAACACCTTCCGGCGCGAGCTCGCCGCCCTCCGTCGTGCGATCGCGGAGATCGACGCTGCCGGCTGGTCCGACGGCGTGGCGATCCGGCTCGTCGAGGGGCCGACCGAGTACCTCTTCGGCGAGGAGACCGCCCTGCTGGAGGTGATCTCTGGACGCAGGCCATTCCCCCGCATCGCCCCGCCGTGGCGCCGCGGCCTCGACGACGGCGCCGGCGCGACCGGTGCCACGGCGTCCGACGTGGCGTTGGTCGGCGACGAGCCGTTCGCCGACACCGCCGTGCTCGTCGACAACGTCGAGACCCTCGCGAACCTGCCCGCCATCCTCGCCGAGGGACCCGAGTGGTTCCGATCGGTGGGCACCGATCAGTCCCCCGGCACCATCGTGTGCACGTTGGTCGGCCACTGCGTCACCCACGCCGTCGGCGAGGTGCCGATGGGTACGACCTTGCGGGAGGCGATCGAGCTCATCGGCGGGGGCCCCGAAGGAGACCGGATCGTGGGGGTGCTCTCCGGCGTCGCGAACGCGATCGTGCCCGAGGAGCACCTCGACACGCCGCTCACCCACGAGGACCTCCGCTCCATCGGCAGCGGTCTCGGCTCGGCCGGGTTCTTCGTGATCGACGACCGCACCGATGTCGTCGCCCTCGCAGCAGGGGTCGCGAGGTTCCTGTCGATCGAGTCCTGCGGCCAGTGCGAGCCGTGCAAGCGCGACGGCCTCGCGATGGCGCGGTCGCTCGCCTCGCTGACCGGCCCGACACCGACCGCCGGCGATCTCGAGGCGATCCCCCCACGGCTCGACACCGTCACCTATGGCGCTCGGTGCGGTCTCGCCACCGAGCAACAGGTCGTGCTGGCGAGCGCGCTGGAGCTGTTCGGCGACGACTTCGCCCGCCGGGCGGCCGGCGATCGTGACGGCGCTGCTGAGGAGCTCGTGCTGCCGCTGGTCGACATCGTCGAGGGTCGTGCGATCCTCGACACCTCGCACCTGCAGAAGCAGGCTGACTGGACCCACAACCCCGTAGACTCGGGCACCGTGCCGTTCGCTATCGACATGGCGCTCCACGAACGTCACCGCGCTGCCGAGACCGTCGTGCACGTCCCTGAGCGGAACGTACGGGCCGCCGAGGCGATCGCGACGGGGCGTGACCCCCTGCCGGCGGCGCTCGGACCCATCTGCACCCTGATCACCGATCTGCGCTGCCAGCTCGACGAGCTCCTCGACGAGGCCGACAGCGCGGCGATGCACGAGCTGCGTCGTCAGCTCGACGTCTACGTCGACGTGTCCGAGCGGGTCGTGCACCCGTGGGCCGAACGCGCCGAACCCGGCGACGTCGACGACGACATCTGGCAGGCCGAGCTGGAGGAGCTCGCTGTGGAGCGTCTGGCGCACGCCGATGACGAGCAGTTCCCCGACGAAGCCGGTCTGCACGACCTCGTCGAACGGATCCGGTCCATCCTCGACCGCGACGAGGACCGGATCCTCGACCTGGCGAGCCGCCTCGACGCGGTCCACGTGGACGAGCTGGGCGCTGGAGTCGCTGAGGCCGTGGCCACCTCGCAGGTGGATCGGAGCTGAGGGACGGTCGGCTCAAGACACGATCCACCTGCTCCCACCTGCTCAGGACACGATCCACCACTCAAGACACGACGATGCCACCGTCACAGGTGATGACCTCGCCGACGGTGTAGGCACCTGCACGCGAGCACAGGTAGATCGTGAGGCCACAGATGTCGGCGGGTCCGCCGACCCGACCGCGTGGCGTCATCCTCCCGACCGCGTCCCAGTCGGTCCCTTCGACGTCGCCCCCGGTACCGACCCCGGTGCTCAGCATCCACGTCGGGAACGGTCCGGGAGCGATGGCGTTCACGATGATGTTGCGCTTCACGAGCTTCGACGCGAGCTGGCGTGTGATCGCGTGCACCGCCGCCTTGGACGGTCCGTAGGAGACGGTGTCGAACGCGGGGGTCCGGATCCCGTCGACCGACCCGATGTTCACGACCCGGGACGGATCCTCGGCTGTGGCAGCTGCCTCGAGCAGCGGCAGGAGTCGCTGGGTGAGGAAGAACACGCCCTTGACGTTGGTGTCGAACACCTTGTCCCAACCGATCTCGGGGAACTCGTCGATCGGCGCACCCCAGGACACCCCGGCGTTGTTGACGAGGACGTCCAGGTGGTCGGTCCGCTCACCGAGCGACGCAGCCAGCGCGTCCACCCCGGCCAGATCCGACAGGTCCGCCGGCAGCGACACGCAGGTCCCGCCGTGCTCGGCGGCGAGACGCTCCGCCGTCGCGTCGCAGACCTCGGCCTTGCGGGAGCTGATGTACACCGTCGCGCCGTTGGCGAGGAACCCGGCGGCGATCATCTCGCCGATGCCCCGTGACCCACCGGTCACGAGCACCACCTTGTCCCTCACCGAGAACAGGTGCTCCACGGACAGATCGGTCATCGGGCTCTCCTCGTCGTCAGGCGGTGATCCGCCGGCCCACCCGGGCGGTGGGTGTCACCGTAGGCGCACGTCAACCGGCGGTGACCCCGTTGTCGATGCTGAGGACCGCTCCGTGCATGGAACGGGCATCGTCGGAGGCCACGAACGCGAACGCCCGGGCGATCTCGCCCACCTCCGCGACTCCACGGTGGCCCACGTAGGGCTGCATGAGCTCGAAGTCGACGTCGGGGGGAAGCGTGAAGCCGTGCAGCAGCGGCGTGTCGACACCGGCGGGGGCGATGGCGTTCACCCGGAGGTCGGTCTTGACGTACTCCATCGCCAGCGAGCGCGTCAGCTGGATCACCGCACCCTTCGACATGCAGTAGGCGACCGTGTACGCCTGGCCCATCAGCCCGGCGTTCGACGCCAGGCTCACGATGTTGCCCGAGGTCTCGAGCAGGTGCGGCACGGCCGCCTGGCAGAGGAAGAAGCACGCTTCTGCGTTGACCGCCATGATGCGCCGGTACTGCTCGACGGTGACATCCGTGAACATGGCCGACGCGGCGATGCCGGCGATGTTGCCGAGGACGTCGAGACGGCCCGACTCCGCGACGCAGGCGTCGACGACATCACGGCACTGCTGCGGCTCGGCGAGATCCGCGACACGCCCGACGAACGCGTCACCGGCCTCCGCAGCGACGTCATCGAGCGCCGCCGCATCGATGTCGACACCGAACACTCTGGCGCCCTCGCCCACCAGGTGCAGCGCGACGGCGCGCCCGATACCGGATCCGGCACCGGTGATCAACGCCACCTTCTCCTCGAAACGTCGTTCCATCGGTACTCCTCCTCAACGATGTCTGTCGTGTGTCTGTGGCTCCCGCGCCTCAGGTGGAACGCCTGATCGCGACCATGACGAGGAACGCAACCAGCGCGAGCACCGAGATCGAGATCCCGATCCAGCTGATCACGATCGCAGCCCGAGCGGTGCGCTCGCCGCCGAGTGCGCCCTCCGACGCCATGATCCGGTCCCGGGACCGGTAGCCGATCGCCAGACCCACGAAGCCGACCGGCAGGCAACCGAGCAGAGCGAGCAGCGACACGACCAACGCCACCTTCGCGAGATCGTCCTCACGCTGCGGTCGATCGTCAGGAACCACCGGTCGGACCCTAGCGAGCGGCGACGGTTGCGCAAGACTCCGACCATGGATCCACTCGTCGTAGGAATCCCCAGGGAGATCAAGGCCGAGGAGCACCGCGTCGCGCTCACCCCCGATGGCGTGCGCGAACTGCTGCACGGCGGTTCCCGCGTGATCGTCGAGACGGGAGCAGGAGCGGACTCGAGCATCACCGACGAGGAGTACGCGCGGGCAGGTGCGGACATCGCATCGACCGCGACTGAGGTGTGGGAGCGCGCCGGGCTCGTCTGCAAGGTCAAGGAGCCGCTGCCGTCGGAGTTCACCCATCTCCGTGAGGACCTCGTCCTGTTCACGTACCTGCACCTAGCGGCCTATCCGGCTGTCGCAGACGCCCTGCTGACCTCTCGGACGACCGCGATCGCCTACGAGACGGTGCAGGCCGCCGACGGGTCGTTGCCGCTGCTGGCGCCGATGAGCGAGGTCGCCGGCCGGATGAGCGTGCAGATCGGCGCCCACTTCCTCGAACGCCACAACGGCGGTCGCGGCGTGCTGCTCGGTGGGGCTCCGGGCGTCCGGCCGGCAAGGGTCGTGATCCTGGGCGCGGGCAACGTCGGATGGAACGCCGCGTGGATGGCAGCCGGCATGGAGGCCGAGGTCGACCTGCTCGACCGCGACATCGACCGGTTGCGCCACGTCGACCGCATCCAGATGGGGCGCATCACGACGATCACCTCCAACCGCGGTGCGGTCGAGCGGACGGTCGCTGAGGCCGATCTCGTGATCGGAGCCGTCCTCGTGCCGGGCGGTCGGGCCCCGACGGTGGTCAGCGAGGAGATGGTCGCGTCGATGAAGCCCGGTGCCGTGGTGGTCGACATCGCGATCGATCAGGGTGGCTGCGTCGAGACCTCGCACGAGACCACGCATGCGGATCCGGTCTTCGAGCGTCACGGCGTCGTCCACTACGCAGTCGGCAACATGCCCGGTGCGGTCCCCCACACGTCGACCCACGCGCTGACGAACGCGACGCTCCCGCACCTGGCGGCACTCGCCCGTCTCGGGCCGTTCGAGGCGATCCGACGTGATCCCGCACTGGGTTCCGGGCTGAACGCCTTCGACGGCAAGGTGACGAACATGCAGGTCGCCGAGGCACTCGGCCGGCCGTTCACCGATCCGGAGGCGATCCTGCCGCCCGCATGACAAGGGGTTGCGCGGGGCGCCTCGAACTTGGGGGATCCGGTGGGCTGAACGGTCGGAATCCCCCAAGAACGCGCGGGGCGCCTCGAACTTGGGGGATCCGGTGGGCTGAACGGTCGGAATCCCCCAAGAACGCGCGGGCCTGTCGCGCGGACCCCGCCCGGTTTGGCACGATGGATGCCATGACCGATCTCACCGCACGCGCCAGCGAGCTCCTCGCCCTCCACCACTCCGGCACCACGCTCGTGCTGCCCACCGTCTGGGACGCCTGGTCGGCACGGGCCGTCGTCGACGCCGGCTTCCGGGCGCTCACCGTCGGCAGCCACCCACTCGCCGACTCCCGCGGCCAGTCCGACAACGAGGGGATGACACTCGACGAGGCGCTCGACGGCATCCGTCGGGTGACCGGAGCGGTCGACGTCCCCGTCAGCGCCGACATGGAGTCCGGCTACGACACGGCGCCGGCCGAGCTGGTCGAGCGGGTGCTCGAGGCCGGCATCTCCGGCATCAACATCGAGGACAGCGTCCACTCGCAGAAGCGGATGCGCTCGGCCGAGGAACACGCGGCCTACATCGGAGCACTCCGTTCCGCTTCCGACGCCGCCGGCGTCGAGCTCGTCATCAACGCCCGCACCGACGCGTTCCTCGGCAAGTACGAGTCCTTCGACGACCCACTCGCCGAGGCGGTACGCCGGCTGCAGCTCTGCGAGGCGGCAGGCGCCCGGTGCTGCTACCCGGTGAAGGCTCCGGACGCGGAGGCCGTACGCACGCTGCTGGCCGAGCTCTCGGGTCCGATCAACGTGATCGCGCACCCCGTGAACGGGTCCGCCGCTGGATCGCTCGACGAGCTCCGTGCGCTCGGCGTGCACCGCGTGTCGTTCGGTCCGCTCCTGCAGGGAGCGCTCACTGCGTCGCTCGCCGACATCGTGTCTCCCTGGGCCTGAACCCGTCCCGGTCCCGTCACCGCCCGAACTCGGGTCACAACGACGCGGATGCGGTCGTCGGATGACCCCAGTTCGGCGGTTTCGACACGGATGTGAGCGGCTCAGCCCGGGGTCAGGTAGTCCTCGAGTCGACCGATCCTGAACCCCTCGGCACGTGCGCGGGCAGCGACGTCGTCGAGGTCCGCGTTCAGGGTGGTGCGGTAGTGCATCAGGATGATGTCGCCCGGTTGGAGCTGGCCGTCCTGCATGGTGAGCTTGCCGTCGTTGGTCGAACCGGCCCACAGCACCACTGCCCGGTAGCCGCACTGCGCAGCGATGCGCCGCACCATGTCGTTCGAGTTGCCGTAGGGCGGACGGAACAACGTCGGGCGCTTGCCGAACATCTGGGTGAACACGTCCGCCGGTTCGCAGATCTCGGTGCGCGCCTTGGCCTCGGCGGTCACGCGCAGGTTGGGGTGGGTGATCGTGTGGGTCTGGATCGTGCCGCCCCGCTCCGTCGTGGCCTTCCAGTACCCGGGGTCGGCCTGCGCGGTCGTCTGCAGCAGGAACGACGTGAACGGGACCCCGAGCCTGGCGAAGTGGTCGAGGTACGAGGGATCGCGGATCTGGCCGTCGTCGATCGTGATGAAGATGACCCGGTCGGTCGTCGGGACCCGGTGGAGCTTCGGGGCGAGACCGTCGGTGACCGGGAGGTTCGGCACGACCGTCGGCGGTGGCGCCAGCAGGTCGTTCGGTGGCGCCGTGGTGGTCGTGCTGGTGGTGGTCGTCGTCGCCGATGTCGTGGCTGCGGTCGTGGACGTGTGGGTCACCGCCGTGGACGCCCGGGTGGCGTCGGAGCCTGCCCGGTCCCCGGAGCAGGACGGGGCGAGCACGGCGGACGCGGCGATCACGATCGGGAGGATCGTCCGCATCGCGCGACGGGGAGCGACGGGCACGGTCACGGGGTCGGAACGTAGCGGTCCCGGCCGGTCCCGGGCGATCGCCCCTCAGCCGGCGAGACGGGTCTGACGGGTCGTGGCGAGCAGCGTGTTATCTGGGAGGTGGATCCAACCGTCCTCGACCGCGAACCCGTCGTGGGAGTGCACTGCGTGCATCCGCGCGGCGAGGTAGCCGTCGTCGCCGAGCGACCAGCAACCAGCCGCGCTGTGGATCTGGATCGAGTACTCGATCGTGACCGAACGTTGCGGCGCGGTCGTCTTCGTGAACACCGCCGGCGGGAAGTAGTCGCCGTACATCGCCAGCCAGGCACTGTCGAACGAGTCGCCGTCGAGTGGACGGCTCCAGGCGATCCACTCGGCACGTTCGTTGCCGGCGAACAACGTGGTGTCCGGATGCAGATGCGTCTCGACGTTGTTCAGGTGCGCCGGTCGGTCACCGAGGTACAGCCTGACGGTTCCGTCCGGACGCTCGGGCGGTGCCGGCACGTCGCTGAGCTCGATGCCCTCCCACGGAGGCGAGTGGTGGAACCGGGCGACGGTGGTCGTGCGGTCCTCCTGGGTCACCGTCGCGTGGGTGGTGACGAGCGAGCGGCCCCGACGGACGACGTGCACGGAGACCTCGAGGTCACCGATCACGTTGCCACGCACGTAGCCGAACGTCGCTGCCCGGAGCGTGCTGGACGGATCGACACCCTCGTCGCGCAGGACGCGTTCGGCCGCGGTCAGCGCCTGGGCGGCGACGATCCCGCCGTGGACTCCCTGCAGCGATGTCCACTGCTCGTCGACATGGGTGCGGAAGCGCCGCTCGCCCATCTGCTCCACCCCGACAGCAGCGTTCCAGTCCATCCGATGCTCCACACGATCACGCCCCGCCAGGAGGCCGGCGTGGGGTCCGTTGCCCTCACGCTCTTGCCCGGCACGGGCGCCGCGATGGACACTGTGGTGCGATCCTTCAGGAATGCGCCGCTGATCCGCAAGGTTCGATGACGTGGCCCCATGGCGGGTCCCGGGGCATCCTGGGTCCATCGCCACCATGTCACCGGCGACCACGTCGGCGCGTCGGCGGTCCTGATCGGCCGTGTCGACGTGGAATACCGACGAGACCGGGCTGGTTTTTCTAGTCATCCCTAGACTAAATAGGGATGCGAAACGAGGTGTGGTGATGAGCGCAACCGACCAGACGTCCGACGACACCCGGGTGACCGCATGACCGACACGACCACCCAGGCCGACACGACAGCACAGATCGACACGGCAGCACAGATCGACACGGCAGCACAGATCGACGATCTGGTCGGCGGCGAGTACCGCTACGGCTTCGTCACCGACATCGACTCCGACATCGCTCCGGTCGGCCTCGACGAGTCGGTCGTCCGACTGATCGCGTCCAAGAACGGTGAGCCGGACTGGCTCGTCGAGTGGCGCCTGGGCGCGCTGCGCCACTTCCTCACCCTCGAAGCTCCCACCTGGGCGTACCTCCGCATCGACCCGATCGACTACCAGGCGATCAGCTACTGGGCGGCTCCCAAGCCGAAGGGACCGGCGCCCGAGAGCCTCGACGACATCGATCCGAAGCTGCGCGAGATGTTCGACAAGCTCGGCATCTCCGTCGCGGAGCAGGAACGGCTCTCCGGCGTGGCGGTCGACGCCATCGTCGACTCCGTGTCGGTCGCGACCACCTTCCGCGAACGGCTCGCTGAGTCCGGCGTGATCTTCTGCCCGTTCTCCGAAGCGGTGCGGGAGCATCCCGACCTCGTCCGCAAGTACCTGGGATCGGTGGTGGGCCCTCGGGACAACTTCTTCGCAGCGCTGAACTCGGCGGTGTTCTCCGACGGGTCGTTCTGCTACGTCCCCGCCGGCGTGCGCTGCCCGATGGAGCTGTCCACCTACTTCCGCATCAACAGCGCCGGCACCGGCCAGTTCGAGCGCACGCTGATCATCGCCGAAGAGGGCGCCTCGGTCAGCTACCTCGAGGGCTGCAGCGCCCCCAAGCGGGACGAGAACCAGTTGCACGCCGCTGTCGTCGAGCTCGTCGCGCTCGACGACTCCTCGATCAAGTACTCGACGGTGCAGAACTGGTACCCGGGTGACGAGAACGGCAAGGGCGGCATCTACAACTTCGTCACCAAGCGAGGTCGCGCCGGCAACCGGGCGCACATCTCCTGGACGCAGGTCGAGACGGGCTCGGCCATCACCTGGAAGTACCCGTCGGTGATCCTCCAGGGCGACGACTCCGTCGGCGAGTTCTCCTCGGTCGCGGTGTCGACGAACTACCAGCAGGCCGACACCGGAACGAAGATGATCCACATCGGCCGCAACACCACCAGCAGCATCGTGTCCAAGGGCATCTCCGCCGGCCACGCGCAGAACATCTACCGGGGCCAGGTCAAGGTCATGCGATCGGCGACCGGCGCCCGCAACCACACGCGGTGCGACTCGCTGCTGCTCGGTCCCGACTGCGGCGCCCACACGTTCCCCTATGTCGAGGTGGGAACCGACTCCGCCCAGGTCGAACACGAGGCGTCGACGTCACGGATCGGTGAGGACCAGCTGTTCTACTGCCGCCAGCGCGGCATGGACGAGGAGGATGCGACCGCGATGATCGTCAACGGCTTCTGCCGCGACGTGTTCGACGACCTGCCGATGGAGTTCGCCGTCGAGGCGAACGCGCTCCTGCGGGTCAGCCTCGAAGGGGCGGTGGGTTGATGCTGGAGATCCATGACCTCACGGTGACCGTCGCCGACGACGACGGTGAGCGCAAGACGGTGCTCAACGGCCTGAACCTCGAGATCGGCGCCGGCGAGGTCCACGCCGTCATGGGCCCGAACGGTGCCGGCAAGAGCACGCTCGCGAGCGTCTTGGCCGGCCGAGACGGCTACGACGCGACCGGTCGCGTGACCTTCGACGGTCTGGATCTGCTCGCCATGGAACCCGAGGAGCGCGCGATCGCCGGACTGTTCCTGGCCTTCCAGTACCCGGTCGCCCTCCCCGGCGTCGGCAACATGCACTTCCTGCACTCGGCGCTCAACGCGCAGAACCAGGCCCACGGGCGGCCCGAAGCCGACGCCGGCTCGTTCCTGCGCGAGGCACGGGAGATCATGACCGAGCTCGAGATGGACCCCGGCCTGCTCGGTCGCGCAGTGAACGACGGGTTCTCCGGCGGCGAGAAGAAGCGCAACGAGATCCTGCAACTCGCCGTTCTGAAGCCGCGACTCGCGATCCTGGACGAGCCGGACTCCGGACTCGATGTGGACGCGCTCCGGGCGATCGCGAGAACGCTCGAGAGGCTGCGTGACGGCAACCGCTCCTACCTGATCATCACGCACTACCCACGCCTGTTGGAGCTCGTCGTCCCCGACCGGATCCACGTGCTGCACCGGGGGTCCATCGTGCACTCCGGCGGCGCCGAGGTCGCTGCGGCCATCGACGCCGACGGCTATGCGCCGTTCGTCGGGGCGGACGCCGGAGCCGACCTCCGATGACGCCGACCCGTTCGGCCACCGACGTCGAGCGAGTCCGTCCCCACCTGCCGACGAACCGCGACGAGGACTGGCGCTACGCCCCGGTCAGGGCCATCACCGCAGCGGTCGACGCCGCGCTGGCGGAGGCGGGACGACCTTCACATCCGAACGGAGATGCGCTCGCCGCCCTGCTCGACGATCTGCCCGATGGCGACCGCGTCGTCCTCGTCGACGGCCGCTACGACCCGACGCTCTCCTCGGTCGCCGCCGGTGGTCCGACCGTCGAGGCCGACGTCGAGCCACAGGAGGTCCCGCCACCGCAGTTCGACGGGTTCGAGCGGTGGAACCGGGAGACGACCGAGCACGTCGTGCGGGTGCTGGTCGTCGATGACGGTGGGTCGGACCACCTGCTGAACCTCGTCCAGCTCACCACCGGTGCGATCGGACCGTCGCAGCCCCGGGTCGAGATCCACGTGGAGGCGACCGGTCGGATCGACATCGTCGAGACCTTCCGGTCCCTACCCGGTGTCACGTTCACGAACGCGACCACCTCGCTGCACACGGCGCCCTCCGGCCGGGTCGATCACCTCGTCGTGCTCGAGGGGCCCGTCTCGAGCGCCCACGTGGTGCGAACGTCGGTCGTGGCGGCCGACCATGCGCACGTCACCGTCGGCGTGGCGGCGCTCGGCGACGGCGACGGACACCACCGCCTCTCGGTCGCGCTCGACGGACCCGGAGCCGAGGTCACCCTCACCGGCCTCACCGTGTCGAGCCGCGGGACCCATCACGACACGCTCGCGTCGGTCCGCCACCTCGCCTCCCACGGGACGAGCCGCCAGCTCTTCGCATCGATCGTCGCCGATGGCGCCCGGGCGAGCTTCACGGGCCAGGTCGTCGTCGCCCACGGAACCGTCGGCACCGACGCCGACCAGCAGAACCGGAACCTCCTCCTCGGACCCACCGCACGGGCCGACACGAGACCCTGGCTGGAGATCCACTCCGACGAGGTCGCCTGCACCCACGGTGCCACCGTCGGACGTCTCGACGACGACGCTGTCTTCTACCTCCGCAGCCGCGGCATCGCCCACCGTGAAGCGCGGACGATGCTGATGCGGGCGTTCGCCTCGACGCTCGTCGAGCGGCTGGCCCCGTCCGATGCCGTGCGTGACTGGGTCGACCGTGCTGTCACCGCGGCACTCGACGAGATCGTCGGCGACGACACCACCGACGGAGAGGAACGACGATGAACGCCGACCGACACCAGAGCGTCACCTTCGAACGTGACTACCCGGCGGTCACGATCCCCGCCGGCATCGCCGTCATCCTGCCGGCAGGCACCGTCGCGGAAGTCGTCCAGACCCTCGGGGGGACGGTGACCATCCGCACCCAGGAGGGCCTGTCGCGCATCGACGCCGCCGTCGCCGAGGAGTTGGGGATCAACCCTGCCGCCGAGCGCTCCGTCTCGATCCGACGCAGCGAGTTCTCGATGGATCAGGTGACCGAGGCGCTGCGCACCGTGTACGACCCCGAGATCCCCATCGACATCCTCGAGCTCGGGTTGGTGTACCGCTGCGAGGAGCACGTCGGCGACGACGGGACCCGCCGCATCGAGATCGACCTGTCGATGACCTCACCCGGCTGCGGCATGGGCGACGTGCTGTGCGCCGATGTCGACCGCGTCGTCGGCCACATCCCTGGGGTCGACACCGTCGAGACGACCCTGGTGTGGGATCCGCCGTGGGGCTACGAACGGCTGTCCGACGCGGCGCGACTCCAACTCGGCCTGCTCTGACCGACGGGGTCGATCCGTCCGGCGACCGCGTGTGACAGACCTCTCATG
>CAYSCB010000036.1:0-15357 GCA_964429335.1 uncultured Aquihabitans sp. | reverse complement strand
CGGGTCGCCGCGGTCGTGCAGACCCGCGACGGCCACGACGTCACGCTCGAGGACCTCGTCGAGCACGCCCGTGGCCACATCGCCGGCTACAAGGTGCCCCGCGAGCTCCACGTGGTCGACGAGATCGTGCGCTCCCCTTCCGGCAAGCCCGACTACCCGTGGGCCAAGCACCTGGCCGAGCACGGTGACGCCCGCGTCGGCTGAGCCGGGCCCGCCGCCGCGGCGCCGACCACGCAACCTGGTGGTCGTGCTGCTCGACAGCCTGAACCGCCACATGCTCGGCGCGTACGCGCCCGTGCTCGGTGACCCACCCGAGTTCGACACGCCGAACCTGGACCGCTTCGCGGCGCGTGCGGTCCGCTTCGACCGCCATCACACGGGGTCGCTGCCGTGCATGCCCGCCCGCCACGACATCCTCGTCGGTGCGATCGACTTCCTCTGGCGGCCGTGGGGATCGGTCGAGATCTGGGAGGATGCCGTCACCTACGACCTGCGGCGTGCGGGCATCACGACGATGCTCGTGTCGGACCATCCGCACCTGTTCGAGACCGGCGGCGAGAACTACCACACCGACTTCGGCGCCTGGCGCTACGTCCGCGGCCACGAGAGCGATCCGTGGCGCACCGCAGCGGACCCGTCGTGGATCGGCGCTCCGGCGCTGCCGGCGCGGGAGGGCTGGGTGACCCACGCGTACGACGAGAGCCGCACGTGGTTCCGCTCCGAGGACGACTTCCCCGGCGCTGCGACCATGGCCGAGGCGACGCGCTGGCTGGCGGAGGAGTCCGCCTCGACCGACCGCTTCCTGTTGTTCGTCGACGAGTTCGACCCGCACGAGCCGTTCGACGTGCCCGAGCCGTGGGCGTCGCGATATGACCCCGACTGGGACGGACCCAGGGTCATCTGGCCGCCGTACGCTGTCGACGCCGTCGCGTCCGGGGTGATCGACCAACGCACCGCAGCACACGTCCGCGCGAACTACGGAGCGAAGCTCACCTTCATCGACCACCAGTTCGGTCGGCTGCTCGACGAGCTCGACCGCCAGGACCGCTGGGACGACACCGCGGTCATCGTGTGCACCGACCACGGCCACTACCTCGGCGAGCACGACATCTTCGGCAAGCCGGCGACCCCGGTACGCGCCGTGCTGGGCCACATCCCGCTCATGGTCGCCTGGCCGGGCCGCTCCGCCGGCGTGGTCGACTCGTTGACGACCACCGTCGACGTGCACGCCACGATCTGCGACGTGTTCGGCGTGACGCCCGCACACCGGACCCACGGACGGTCGCTGCGTCCGCTGCTGGAACCGTCCGATCACCTCGACGGCAACGGTCGGGACGACCCCGTCGCCCGCGCCGGGGCCACGCAGCGGGGCTGGGCGTTGACCGGCGTGTGGGGCCAGGGGGTCGCGGTGACCGACGGCCGCCACCGCTACCTCCGGGCGCCCCGGGAGGGCAACCGCCCGCTGTCGATGTGGTCGAACCGCTGGTCGACGATGCCGATCCCGGCGTTCCCGGAGCTCCGCCTGCCCCGCCCCGACCGACGTGCCGCGCTCGACTTCATGCCGGGATCGGACGTGCCGGTGATCCGCCAGCCCTTCGACGTCGGCGACCCGGTGCCGTTCTGGGCAGCCGGTGGGCACCAGGCTGGCCGGGACATGCTGTTCGACCTCGACGAGGATCCCGGCGAGCGCCACGACCTGGCGGGAGCCGGCGCCTCGGACACCGCAGCCGAGGGCGACATGGTCGAGCTCCTCCGGGAGGCGCTCGTGGGCATCGACGCACCCGCCGAGCAGTTCACTCGGCTGGGTCTGGAATGATCCCACCCGACGGGTCGCCGAACGCGAAGTACCACACGAGCGCGGTGACCGACAGGCCGTCGGTGATGCGCCCGGACACGACCGCGTCACGGACGACCTCCAACGGCACCCATTCGATCCGCTCGGACTCCGACGGGTCGCTCGGCTCCCCGACGTGGGACGCGCCCCGGGCGAGGTACAGGTCGAAGCGGTGGTCGGACAGGCCGTTCGCCGGGTAGTAGTCGACGAGGTGGGTGAGCTCGCCGACCTGCCTCCCCGTCTCCTCCAGCACCTCCCGACGCGCCCCGTCGACCGATGCCTCGCCCGGGTCGAGACCACCCGCGGGCACCTCCCATCCCCACGTGTCGGTGATGAAGCGGTGTCGCCACAGGAGCAGGACGTGGTCGACGCCGTCGATCTCGTCGATCACCACGACGCCGGCCGCCGGTGCGGGGCTGCGCACGACGTGGTGTTCGAAGCGTCGTGACGGCCGGTCGCCGATGGCGGGGATCTCGACGTCGACGAGGGTGAGGCTCACCCACTCCGAGGTGTAGATCGATCGTTCGCCGTGGACGTCCCAACGCATCGCCGGCGACGCTACCGCCGTGCCGGTCCGCTGCCCCTACCGGTCGGCTGCGTCGAGCTGCTCCTGTGCCGTCATCCACTCCGCCAGCAGCGCCTCGGCCTTCGCCGTCGCCTCCTCGTGGCGGTCCGCGAGGTCACGGACGAGCTGGTGGTCGTCGTAGATCTCGGGGTCCGCGAGCTGCGCCGCGAGCTCCGCTGCCTCCTGCTCGGCCTGGTGCGCCCTGCGTTCGAGGGAACGCGCCCTGGTGCGCAACGCCTTGGTGGACTGCTCGCGCTCACGCCGCTGACCGGCGGATGCGCGGCGCTGCTCGGCCTTGTTGGGACGACGGACAGCTTGGCTCTGCTGCGCGGTCGCAGTGGCGGCTGCGGGTTCGGGAGCGGCCCGGCCCGCCGACGCGGTCACGCCCTTCGGGGCGAGCACCTCCTCGTCGACGCTCGGATGGTAGGTGACGGTGCCGTCACGGACCTCGAGCAGCCCGTCGGCGACCGAGCGGATCAGGTAGCGGTCGTGGGTGACGAGCAGCACCGATCCCGGATAGGCGACGAGCGCGTCCTCCAGCACGTCGCAGCTCGGAAGGTCGAGGTGGTTGGTGGGTTCGTCCAGCACGAGCAGGTTCACCGGGTTCACCATGATCCGGGCCAGGGCGAGGCGGGTGCGCTCGCCACCGGAGAGGTCCCCGACGCGGCGGTCGACGGCGTCACCGGAGAAGCCGAACGCTGCGAGCACGGTGCGGAGGTTGCGGCCGTGGTCGTCACCGACCGCGGCGCGCAGCTCCTCCAGGACGGTGCGGCCGAAGTCGAGCGACTTGACCTGGTGCTGCGCGAACTCCGCGACGTCGACGTTGGCGCCGAGGCCGGCGGTGCCCGACATCGGAGCGAGGCGGCCGAGCAGCAACCGGAGCAGCGTCGTCTTGCCGGCGCCGTTGGGTCCGATGAGCGCGAGCTTCTGGCCGCGCTCGAGGACGAGGTCCACATGGCTCAGCACGGCCACACCGTCGAAGCCGACAGTGGCGTCGTCGGCCTCGGCGACGACACGGGCGGAGCGCTGCGGTGCCGGGAACGCGAACTTGGCACGCACCTGGTCGCGGGTCGGCGCCTCCAGCCGGTCGAGCTTGTCGAGCATCTTGAGTCGGGACTGGACCTGGCGTGCCTTCGTGGCCTTGTAGCGGAACCGGTCGACGAAACGCTCGACCTGCGCGATCTGGCGCTGCTGCTGCTCCGCTGCGGTGACCGCGGCGGCGAATCGCTCCTCACGTTGCACCACGAACTCGGCGAACCCGCCGATGTACTCCGTCGCCCTCCCCTGGGCAACCTCGATGACGCGCTCCGCGACGGCATCGAGGAAGTCCCGGTCATGCGACACGAACAGGATCGCGCCGGGCCAGTCCTGCAGGTACTGCTCGAGCCAGGCGACCGATTCGACGTCGAGGTGGTTGGTCGGTTCGTCCAACACCAACAGGTCTGGAGCGCTCAGCATCAGTCGTGCGAGCGCGACGCGCATCCGCCACCCGCCCGACAGCTCCTGCACCGGTCGGTCCGCGTCCGGGGCGCTGAAGCCGAGGCCGGCGAGGATCCGGCGCGCCTCGGCCTCGACGCCGTAGCCGCCGAGGGTCTCGAAGCGGTGCTGGATGTCGCCGTAGGCCGCGAGCGCGTGGGCGTGCGCGTCGGCGTCCTCGTCGGTCCCGCCCGGACCCGTCGAGGCGACGTCCGCCGCGAGTCGTGCGAGCTGGGCTTCGAGGTCGGTGATGTGCGCCGCGCCCCGGAGGACCTCGTCGATCACGGAGCCGTCGACCTGCTCGGTGAGCTCCTGGGGCAGGTAGCCGATGCGGCTGCCCTTCGCGATGTGGACCTCGCCGCCGTCGGGCCGCTGCAGGCCGACGATGATCTCGAGGATCGTGGTCTTGCCGACGCCGTTGCCGCCGACGAGCGCGACACGTCGCCCGGGCACGAGCCGGAACGACACGTCGGAGAACAGCGTGCGACTGCCGTGGGCCTTCGTGAGGCCGGAGACCGTGATCAACGGGTCAGAACCCCCGTTCTGTTGTGCAGAACCAGACGGATCCGTCTGGTTCTGCACAACAGAACGGGAGGTGGGACAGGACGGGACGTGGGGCGTGTTCAACCATCCGAGGCGACCTGCTTGGCCCAGCGGTAGTCGGCCTTGCCCGCCGGTGAGCGCTCGACGATGTCGACGAGCACCACCCGGCGCGGCACCTTGTAGCCGGCGAGTTGTGCACGGGCGAACTCCGCGAGGTCCTCGACCGTCGGCGACTGGCCGCGAACCGGCTGCACGACGGCGACGACCTGCTCGCCCCACCGTTCGTGGGCGGCGCCGACGACGACCACGTCGTAGACGGCCGGATGTCCCTGCAGGACGCTCTCGACCTCTTCGGGGTGCACCTTCTCGCCGCCGGTGTTGATGGTGACCGAACCCCGGCCGAGGAGGATGATCGAGCCGTCGACCTCGACGGTCGCCATGTCACCGGAGACCACGTAACGACGATCGTCGACGGAGCGGAACGCCTCGGCGGTCTTCTCGGGGGCGTTGTGGTAGCGCAGCGGGATCCAGCCGGTGTGGGCGACGCGACCCACGACGCCTGAACCCGGCTCGACCTCCCGTCCGTCGAGGTCCAGCACCAGCGTGCCCGACGCGACGTTGTCGTAGCGGATGACGTTGCCGGGCTCCTCGCCGGGCTGCAACCGCTGGCTGCCCTGGATGCCGGTCTCCGACGAACCGAACCCGTCGGTGAACATCACGTCCGGGAGGATCGCCTGCACGCGCTGACGTGCCGCCGCGCTGAGCGGCGCGCCTCCGTTGGAGAACGAGAACATCGACGACGTGTCGTACGGGCCGCTGGCGTCCCACTCGTCGAGCAACGGCCTCGCCATCGCGTCGCCGACGATCGTCATCGCGCTGACCTTCTCCGCCGCGACGGTCCGCCACACGACCGCCGGGTCGAACCGCCCCGTGTGCATCACCACCCGTGCGCCGCACAGCAGCCACATGAGCGAGACCCACTGCGCTGCGGCGTGCATCAGCGGAGCGAGCGCGTAGAAGGTGAAGTCGAAGTCGAGGATCCGCTCGACGGTCTCCTCGGGCGACGACACCGGTCCGCTCATCCGGAGCGGGTCCCCGCCACCGATGCAACCGAAGAACGCGTCACCCATCCGCCACACGACGCCCTTCGGCATGCCGGTGGTGCCGCCCGTGTAGATCACGTAGAGGTCCTCGTCACCCCGACCGTCGCCCGACGGGCGATCCGGCGACGATCCGGCGAGGGTGGACTCGTAGTCGACACCGCCCGGCACCGTGGCCAGATCGGCGGCGTCGGCACCGGGTTCGGCGACGACCAGCGTGTGGCGCAGGGTGGGGACGTCGGCGGCGATCTCGGCGACCCGCTCGACGAAGCCCTGTTCGCACACGACAGCGACCAGGCCGGCGTCGGCGAACAGATAGCGCAGCTCGTCGGCGACGTAGCGGTAGTTGATGTTGACCGGGACGGCCCGGATCTTGAACGCGGCGAGCAGCGTCTCGAGGTACTCCGTGCCGTTGGTCAGGTAGCAGCCGACGAAGTCGCCGGGACCGATCCCGACGGCGCTCAGGTGGTTCGCGAGGCGGTTGGCCCGCTCCTCGAGCTGCGCGTAGGTCAGCCGACGCTCCCCGGCGACGAGCGCTTCTCGTTCGCCCACCCGGTCGGCCACGGCCTCCCACTGGTCAGCGAGGTTGTAGGTGTGCGCCGGCGGTGTGGATGTAAACCCCGTCATGGCGTTGGACCGTACCCGACCCGGGCCCCGCAGCTCATCCGGCGGGGCTGCTCAGACCACGTCGGGTGTCCCGTCGGCCAGCCGGGACGGCAGCGCCAACACGGCGCCATGTGGCGTCGAGCGTACGGCGTTCGTCCGTTGCAGGACACCGAGGTCGTCCACCGACGAGTCGGTGTTGGCGCAGCCGCCGTCGGCATGGGACTGGTAGTTGACCGACAACCGCTCCGGGCCGATCGTCGTGCCGTCGAGGGTGACCGCGACCGGGTCCGACCAACGGACGGCGGCGGTCGGATGGTCGCAACGTGCGAACACCTCGGACCACATCACGGCCCCGTTGATCCGGTCCGCTTCGGGATGCAGGTCACGGATCACGACCTCGACGCCGTCGGGACCGGTGACGATTCCCCGCCAGACCGGAGCGGCACCAGCATCGTCGACACGCAGGATCCGCAGCCGGTACGGCGTTCCGGGCAGCCAGGCGAGGTTCCGGGTGTTCACGTTGTGCAGCGCGGAGGGCAGCGACGACGCCGATCCCCGCAGCTCCCGGCCGTCGGCGTCGTAGCCGCCCCAGTTCACCGCGGTCGCGCCGGGGTACTGCGGATGCCACTGCAGCCCGAGGTGCGCCCCACCGGCACGTCGGCCGGCGCCGTCGGCGAAGTCGGCCTGCAGCGCCCAGAAGTACAGGCGGTCGACGGTCGGCGGTTCGATGATCTCGAGGGTCACCGAGATCTCCCGGAACCCGGGGTGTCGCTGGGTCACGGGCATGTCCCACCGGAGGTGGAACGACGATGCTCCGTTCGACGACGGCGGGTCGCCGGCGACGCGGTCCGCCGTCGCGGAGCGGACCGTGCCGAGCAGGTCCCAGAAGCGCTGCAGGGACGGCCTCACCATCGGGGGGATCCTGACACGGCACTAGTGTCGCCGCCCATGGGCATGCCGGAGAACATCGGGATCATCGACACCATGATCGGTCTTCCGAGCCACGACCGTCGGGAGATCTACAGGTTCCTCGCAGCGGATCTGCGCGACGAGGAGAGCGGCACGTTCAAGATGCCCGCCCAGTACATGTTCAAGGACCTCCCCGACGAGATCGACGCGGACGCGGATCCGGTCGCGGTGACGCTCTACAACATGGACCGCTTCGGGATCGCCAAGGCGATGATCAACGTCGGCAACCCGACCCGCGACGACCCTGCCCGTGCGGCACGCACGTTTCCTGACCGGTTCCTGCCCTGCCTCGATGTCGATCCCCGCAACGGCATGGACGAGATCCGCAGGATCCGCAGCTTCCACGAGGAGTTCGGGCTCGTCGCTGTCACCACGTTTCCGTCAGGGTGTCGGACCGCGATCAACGCTGCGCCGTACTACCCCGTGTACGCCACGTGCGTGGAGCTCGGTCTGCCGATCTTCATCAACGTCGGGGTGCCGGGGCCGCGGATCCCGTTGGAGCCGCAGAAGGTCGAGCACCTCGACGAGGTCTGCTGGTTCTTCCCCGAGCTGACGATCGTGATGCGCCACGGCGCGGAGCCGTGGGAGGACCTGGCGGTCAAGCTCATGTTGAAGTGGCCCGGCCTGCACTACTCCACCTCGGCGTTCGCCCCGAAGTACTACCCGAAGGCGATCGTCGACTACGCGAACACCCGTGGCGCCGACAAGGTCCTCTACGCGGGCTACTTCCCCGCCGGGCTCACCTACGAGCGGATCATGTCGGAGCTGCCCGACGTGGCGTTCCGCGACGAGGTGTGGCCGAAGTTCCTGCGTGGGAACGCCCTGCGGGTCCTCGGCCTCGACGACGACTGACACACCAGCGCACCGGTCGTCAACGGGGACCGGTCCCCGCTGACATCGTCCGGGTCGACCCGTACCGTCGTCAGCCGTGGCGGCGATCGGCGCGGACCCCGAGGCTCTCGACGTGCTCGCCCGCGGGCTGCGCGCCGCGTCGGGTGACCTCGGGTCGACCGTCGGTCGGATCGAGGCGGCCATCAGCCGGTCAGGTTGGAGCGGTCCGGACGCCGAGCGGTTCCGACGCGCGTGGCAGAGCAGCCACCGCCGTGCCATCCAGGAGGGTTCCGCCCGTTGCCGCACGCTGGCCGACCGGATCGACCGCCACGCCGCCGAGCAACGCCGGGCGTCGCTCGCGACCGGCGCACCGGCCGGTGGGCCGCACCGTCGCACGGCACCGACGGATGCGACGGTGCTGCGTGGTGTCCTCAGCGGGTCCGTCGGCGTCGTGTCGGCCTCGCTGACGGGCACGTTGATGATCGAGGAGCTCGGGGATCGCCGGCGGGTCACCTACACCGACGACGTCACGGCGG
Organism: uncultured Aquihabitans sp.; assembly: GCA_964429335.1. Taxonomy (GTDB): domain Bacteria; phylum Actinomycetota; class Acidimicrobiia; order Acidimicrobiales; family Microtrichaceae; genus Dermatobacter. The sequence continues at coordinate 6,897 of CAYSCB010000036.1, read as the reverse complement.
GACTCAGCACGTCGGCCGGCAGCGGCGCCCGGGCGCGGTGGAACGACCACGTCATCGGCAAGGGAGCAGTCGCCGGCGTGGCCGGCGGGCTCGACAACCGGGTGACGAGGACGTGGACCATCGACGAGGCGGAGCTGCCGATGCTGCTGCTCGGGTTGGCCGTCGAGCAGGGCCTCGACCACAGCCCATCCGGGCTGATGTCGCGTTCGATCGCCCAGGCCGCACGACTGGCCGACAGCCTGGGCGACGCCGTCGGCGGGCTCGTCGGCATCGACGTCCCGGACGCCGCGGGAGCCGTCTCGGTGTCACCGCTGCCGAGACCCCAGCGGACCGAGGACCTCGTCGGCGTCGTCGCGGGTGCGACTGCCTGGGCGGCGGCGTCGGGAGCCGTCGCCGGAGCACCCAGCGGTGCCGACACGACCGCGTCGGCGGGATTCCGGGTCGGGACGGCGGAGGAGGCGGGTCGTCGTTCGCTCCTGTTCGAAGCCGAGGGCTCAGCCGCAGCAGCGGTGCTGCGAGCCACCCCGGTCCTCGCCGCCAGCCGAGATCACCTCGCCGGCGACGCGGGTTCCATCCGTGTCGAGGTCCCGGTCGGATCCGAGGACCGACGACCAGTGCTCATCACGGTCACCGACCACGATCAGGACGGCGAGGAGGTCGTCCGCGTCGCCGTCGATCCGTCGGTCGCACCGGAGGCAGCGCACGCCGCGGAACGCACCGTGGCCCGTCTGCGCGACGGCGACGTCGCCGGTGCGCTCCGGTCGCTCCGCGATCTCCGGGCGGTCGACGACGCGATCGCGATCGACACGTCGAGCGTCCGGGTGCGTTCTGATCGGGCGGCGGTCGACGGCGTCGGCGCGGTTGCCTCACTCGCCGTCGAAGGGACCGTCGAGCGCCGCAGCAGCCGTCCCTGAGCCCGCCGCGGTCCAGGCGGTCACCGGTCCCGCGAGATCGATCAGATCGTCCGGCACCTCCAGGTCGACCGGCACCGGCTCGACACGGACCCGCCCACCGTCGCCGTTGCGGCCGTCGAGGAGCTCCTCGAGCAGGCGCACGTGCGCAGGGGCGTCCCTCGTCGGACCCTCCGCACCCCAGACCTGCAGACCGAGCGGCACATCCAGCCGGCGGGCGAGATCGACGACGCCGAGGGTCTGGTCGGCCGCAGCACCGGTCGGGTCCGTCACGGCGAGCACCGCTCGGCCGTCGAGCGCGGCGACGAACGCTGCGGCGGCAGCGAAACCGGATTCGACCGTCGCAGGAACGCACACCGCGCCGGGGATCGACGTCGGCGCGCCTCGTGCGACCCAGAACCCGGCCGGTCCCGGATCCGCGACGACGACACCACAGTCGGGCAGCGCACCGGTGAGGTGCAGCGCCGCCCGGGCGGCGGGGAACGGGGCCGTCGTCGTCTCCCACAGTCGGGTCAGCACCTCCGACAGCGCACCACGCACCGATGGGCGATCCGTCGGCGGACCTGCCCGTGACGTCCAACCGGCGCAGAACGCACCGAGCTGGCGGGGCGGGACCTCCTGGACGACCAGCCCGGCGAGCCGCCCCGGAACGACCTCCGCGTCGTCGAGTCCGGTCGCGATCACGAGATCGGCGTCGTCGAGACCGCCGAGCGACAGATCAAGGGCCTGCAGGCCGCCCACACCTGCGTGGTACTGGTTGTCCCACCGGAGGAGTCCGACGGCACCGAAGGTCGCGAGCACCGGCGCACCCGCCGCGTGCATGAGGGAGCGAAGCGCCGCGTGCGACGAGGTGCGCACCACCCCCGGTCCGGCCAGGACGAGGATCCGCAGTCCGTGGAGGGACGGGTCGAGCACCAGGACCGGCACACGGGCAGGTTCGGGAGCGAGAACCGGGACGGTCGGCATCGGAGCATGCAGATCGAGGTCCAGGTGGAGTGCGAGCGTGCCCGGCAGATCCATCCCCGGTGGGTCGGCGAGGGCGTCCACGAGATCCTCGACAGAGCCGACCGTCCGCAACGGGGTCCGACCCCCCGGCGCCGAGCTGAGATGCAGGATCGGTCCGTCGAGCGTGGCCGCGCCCAGCCGGCCCGAACCGTCGTCGTGGCCGATCCTGCCGTCCGCGTCGGCGAGCAGCACCGCCAGGTCGGGGTCCTCGACGGGCACGTGGTCGAGGCCACGCATCGCGAGGCCGTACGTGCGTCGGACACCCAGCTGGCGGAGGCGCGCGACGAGCAGGTCCTCGACCGTTCCTCCCGGTGGGCCCGACGCGTCCGTCGGTGACGAGGATGCCATGCGCCATCGTGACACGAGACGTGCTGGCACGACCGACGCTGGCACGACCGACGGCGTCGAAGGGGCGTCGTCGAAGGGGGGTCAGCGACGTGACCGATGGCCGCGCCGCCGACTGTCGGTCCTCCGACGGTCGTGCTGAGATGTGCCCGACACCTGGACGACGACGAGGAGGACCACCATGGCGAACGACGAGAAGATCGGCCAGCTCGAGAAGCAGATCGACGAGCTGACCTCGAAGCTTGAGGACCTCCGGACCCAGCTCGCCGAGCTGGAGCTCGATCAGTGGAAGGGTCGGATCGACGACCTCGAGGTCCAGATGCACCTCGGCGCCATGGGTGCCATGGACCGGCTCAACCCGCTCGTCGACAAGCTCCGCAACTCCTACCTCGACGCCCGGGCGAACCTCACCGGGACGGCGTCGGCCGCGGGCGACGCGACCAACCGGATCCGCAAGGGCCTCGAACAGGCCATGAACGACATCCGCGAGGCCATCTTCGCGAGCGACAGCGACTGACCCCGGCCGCCCACCAGGTCACCCGACGGATCCGGACCGACGGGACGTCGCCCATCGATCGTGGCACGCTCAAGGTGCACGGCGCTCCCGGCCGATCAACGGTGGGACCGCGCACCACCAGGAGGAGCCGATGACGACCACGACCAGGACGACGGCTGCAGCGGTCACCCTCGTGATGTTGATCACCGGTCTCGGCGTCACCGGGTGCAGCGAAGGTGGCCGGGACATCACCTCGGGACCGTCGGTGACCTCGGCGGAGCGAGGTACCCACGACGGCGCGGAAGCGGCGACCCCGGCGACCCCGGCGACCGCCGTGTTGGCACGGACCGCGCAGCAGCCCATCCGTTCCGGCCGCGTCGACGTGCAGGCCGGACCCGTGACGATGGCGACGGCGTTCGACGGTGATGACCTCCGCGTCAGGACGACCGCCGAAGGACATCCGTCGGGAACCACCAGCGGCTCCGGCGGCGTGGAGTTGCTGCTCGTCGGCGGTCAGGCCTACGCACAGATCGGCAACGACGTCGTCCGGGTCCCGTTCGGGTCGAGCGCGTTGAGCTCGTCGGCAGGGACGAGCATCTCCGACACGATCGGGGCGGTCCGGAACCTGCTCGAGAAGGCGACCGTCGACGACCCCGGGACTCCGGCGACCGTCGACGGCGTCGCGGTGACGCGGTACCGGGCCGAGCTGACCGGCACGGGCGTCGCCGACCTGCTCGACGGCACCGGCGCCTGGCGTTCGAAGGTCCCCGGTGACGAGGCGACGCGTCGGAGCGTCGACGACGCGTTGAACCGGGCGAGGGTGTCGCTGGTCGGCGATATCGACGGCGGGGGCATGCTCCGCCATCTCGTGATCACGGTCACGCCCGACACGTCCGCCTCGGCGGACTGCAGCCTCCTCCGGTTCCTGCCGACCACGACGATCACCCTGAGCGGCATCGATCAGCCGCAGGGCATCACCGCACCGCCCGCCGATCAGGTCAAGGACCTGACCGAGCTCGACCCGACGCAGCTCTTCGACGACTTCGCCAAGGGGTTCAGCATCGACGGGGCAACACCACCGGTGCCGTCCACGTCGCTTCCAGGTGGCGTGCCCGACTGCCCACGGTGACCGAGGGACTCACCGACCGAGTGAATCACCTCGGTCGACGGCTGAGGTCGACACCGCAGAGCTCAGCCGGCATCCGCGAGGAAGTCGAGCGAACGCTCCACAGCACCGACCAGCTCCGGTTCGAGATCTGCGAACGAGTCGACTGAAGCGAGCACGCGGCGCCAGCCGTCCCGGGTGTCGGCCCATCCCAGTCGCCGGCACACACCGGTCTTCCAGTCCTCACCACGCGGCACCTCCGGCCAGTCGGCGATGCCGAGGGCCACCGGGCGCACGCACTGCCACACGTCGACGTGGGGATGACCGACGACCAGCACGTCCGGGTCCTCGACCGTCGCCGCGATCCGGGTCTCCTTCGAGCCGGGGACGAGGTGGTCGACGAGGACCGCGAGCCGTCGGCGGGCACCGGGTCCGAAGTCGCCGACCCGACGCTCGAGGTCGTCGATGCCACCCATCGGCTCGACGACGATGCCCAGCTCACGCAGGTCGTCACCCCAGACCCGCTCGAGCAGACGGGCGTCGTGGTCGCCCTCCACCCAGATGCGCGACGCCTTCGCGACCCGCGGGGACGCGTCAGCAGCGACGAGCGCACCGGCGGCGGTCCGACGTAGCGCCGCGGCCCTGTCGGCGCCGCCGGGCGCCGGACGCACGAGCGTGACGGTCTCACCGTCGAGAGCGAACGCACCGGGCCGGTTGTGGAACCGGTGCTCCCGACCGGCCGGGTCGGTCAGCACGACGATCTCACCGGTGAACTTGGCGATCCGCCCTCGCAGGCCGGTCGAGCGGTGCAGCAGGCGCAGCCCGATCGTGGCACCCACCGTGGGGTACGACTCCGCGAACGCCTTGGGGCGATGGTCCTCGTCGAGGATGTCGCGCTGCACCGCGGCGACGGTACCGGATCAGTAGCGCAGACCGGGGGCCCGGGTGAAGAAGACGTCGGTCGCGAGCTGCTGGCCGAGCTTCGTCGCGTCCCAGCGCTTGGCACCGTTGTTGATGGTCGGACCGTCGGCCCAGCCCTTCATGAGGATGATGTTCTCGGCGACGGCCCGGATGATCTGGCCGGTGACGTGATCGGCCTCGTCGGATGCCAGCCAGGCGACGAGCGGGGACGACACCGCGGGGTCCATCCGGTTCCACTCGTCGTCTGGGATCTCGTCGGCCTCGATGACCGCCGGAGCGTTCGGCATGGTGCCGGTGATTCGTGTCGCGGCGGCCGGGCCGACGGCGTTGACCGTGACGCCCATCTTGTACAGCTCCAGGCTGAGCGTCTGGGTGAGGCTCGCGATCGCCGCCTTGGCCGGCGCGTAGTTCGACTGCCCGAAGTTCCCGGTGAGTCCGGCTCCCGACACGGTGTTGATGATCCGGCCGTTCACCTTCTGGCCGGTCTCCTTGTTGAGCGCCCGCCAGTGCAGCGCGGCGTGCTTGGAGGGGATCCACGTGCCTCGCAGGTGCACCTTGAGCACCGCGTCGAAGTCGTCGACGGACATGTTGAAGATGGATCCGTCGCGGACGATGCCGGCGTTGTTCACCAGGATGTCGAGGCGGCCGAAGTCGGCCACGGCCTGAGCGACCATCTCGCCGGCCTGCTCGTAGTCGGAGACGTCCGCGTAGTTCGACGCGGCGGTGCCACCCCGCTCCTCGATGATCTTCACGGTGAGGTCCGCGTCACGGCCGGCCCCCTCGCCGGTGACCGATCCACCGAGGTCGTTCACGATGACCGTGGCGCCGTGCTTCGCCAGCTCCATCGCATGTCCACGGCCGATGCCGTGTCCTGCGCCGGTGACGATCGCGACCTTGCCGTCGAGCATGCCCATGGTCCGTTGTTCCCCTTCTGCGGTGATCTGACGGGTCGTCAGATGCTAGAGGCCGCCGTACCTCGCCCCAAAAAGCCGTTCTGTTCGGCGTTTCACAACTCCAGAGGTGTGAAACACCGAACAGAACGAGTGGGGGGGGTGGCGGCTGACGTTCAGGCGAGCTCGACGCCCTCGGCCTCGGACTCACCGGTCTGGGTCTCGTCACCGCCGGTGGCGAACTTCCACACCACCGCGCCGAGTGCACCGCCGACGACCGGTGCGACGATGAACATCCAGAGCTGACCGAGCGCGGTGCCCCGCTCGAACAGCGCCGGGCCGAGCGAGCGCGCCGGGTTCACGCTGGTGTTGGTGATCGGGATGCAGATGAGGTGGATCAGGGTGAGCATCAGCCCGATGCCGAGCGCGGCCTGTGCCTTCGACGCCGCCTTCGTGGTCACACCGAGGATGACGATGATGAACAACGCCGTCAGCACCAATTCGGCGATGAACGCAGCGGGCAGGTCGTAGAAGATGCGTCCGTTCTCCTGGCCGTAGCCGTTGGATGCGAACGCTCCCTGGGTGATCTTGAAGCCGCCGGGTCGACCGGCCTGGATCGCCCACAGCACCGCGACCGCGGCGATCGAGGCGAGGCACTGGGTGACGATGTAGACGGGCACGTCGCGCCAGGCGAAGCGCTTCGCCGTGGCGAGCCCGACGGTCACCGCCGGGTTGAAGTGCCCGCCCGAGACGTGGCCGAGCCCGTAGGCGCCGCAGACCACGGTCAGACCGAACGCCAGCGCGACGCCCAGGTAGCCGATGCCGCTGTTGACGACGCCCGCTGCCGGCAGCTCGGCGCCTCCGACGCCGATGACGCCCTTCGTGGTGCGCAGCGCAGCCGCGGCGAAGATGGCCGAGCCGCACCCGCCGAGGACCAACAGGAACGTGCCGATGAACTCGGCACCCAGCTTCTTGGCGATGTAGTCGTCCATGCCATCCTCCCGTGTCGTGGCGCCCGTGACGGCCGCGCGGGGCGAACCGTAGCTGTGGGATCACCGCGGGAGCCGGACCCTCCGAGCGGTGGCGGCGACGCTCGTGGGTAGGTTGGCCCCCGATGACCAGCGACGTCGCGGATCCGGCAGCGGCGCGCGGACCCACCACGACGGGAACGCAACGCCGGCGACTGGTCTCGCGCGGTGTCAACGACTGTTGACCGCACCGGGC
>CAYSCB010000035.1:0-15459 GCA_964429335.1 uncultured Aquihabitans sp. | reverse complement strand
CGCCCAGCACCCCGTTCTGTTCGGCAGAACACAACGGATCCGTTGTGTTCTGCCGAACAGAACGGGAGGTGAGGTGAGGGGGATTGCGGGGGGACCGTTCAGCGGAGCGTCACCGGGGCGGGCGGTGCCGCGACGACCTTCCACGGCGCGACGACCCCGTACTCGTCGACCATGGTGCTGCCGCCACCACCGTCGGGCCGCACGGCGAACGTGGCGCGGAGGTCGTAGCGGCCCGGCTCGAGGATCGGGTCGTCACCGGCCGTGACGCTGGTGGTCGACGCCGCGACCACGAGGTCGGCGTGGCCCCGTGGCGGAACCCGGACCCCCATGAAGATACGCAACGGCAGCTCACACACGATCGGCCCGTGAGGCTTGTCGTGGTCGAGCAGCGATGACGGTGCCCACCAGCTGCGACCGGCCTCGGGCCAGCTGAGCGGTGCCGGGTCGTTCGGGGCCGGGGTCCCCTTGCCACGGTTGACGTTCAACGCTGAACCCGGTCGCGCGAGTGCCTCGCCGTCGCTCGACGACCAGCAGGCCGAGCGGAGGACGTTGGGTGCCGGCGCGACCCGGATCGCACGACGGGAGTGGTTGGTGATCCGCAGCGTCGCCGTCACAGGAGCCGTCCGGTCGTAGCTCGGCGCGGTGATGACCCGGATCGACATCGCCTTCGGACCCGCTGCGACGCTCCAGGTCGGGGCGGTGATCACGCAGCTCCCCGTCCGGCCGTTGGGGCCGCCGCCGAGCCGCTTGGCCCCGACCTCGATGTCGATCAGGGCGCCGAACTCAGCTCGAAGGCGGGCGGCCAGGTCTTGGCCTGCGGCGTCCCAGCTGCGCAGGCGGACGGTCACGAACGGGTTGGCTGAGACGGTGAAGTCGCCCGGGATCACCGCGAGCCGGTCGAGCACCTCGACCGCCGGCGCCGGCACGGTCTCCGGCCAGTCACGGAAGTACGTGACGGCGGGAGCGTCCACGTAAGATGGTGGCACCGTCGACGCCTGGCTCGGACAGAGCGACGCCACCGTGTCCGCCGGAAGCGGCGCGCAGGCCGCCGTCAACACCACCACGGTCCATGCAACGCCACAGGCTGCGACGACCCGTCGTACGCCTCGCCCTGTCGATTCCATGACGACCCCCCGACTCCTCGGACTCTACTCCGGTACCTGCCGACCGTTCCCGGTGATCCGAACGCTCCGGGTACCGAGAACGGGCGTCCGGGCGACGCGACCGGTGCCATGCCGGTTGGGGTCGGCGTCGTGGTGCACGGGTAGCGTCTGGCGCCATGAGTCGGCAGGTGCGTGACATCCCGTCGGAGCACCGCTACGTGCTGGCCGACGGCGCCGAGGAGCTCGGCTACGTCCTGTACGAGGTCCTGGACCCCGGCCCACCCGAGGTGCGCAGCCTGCGCCACACCGTCGTCGAACCCGCCCACCGCGGCGAGGGCGTCGGAGGGGTGCTGGCCGCAGGAGTCGTCGATCTGGTGCGCGACGCCGGCATCCGCGTCGTCGTGAAGTGCGAGTACTTCGAGTCCTGGCTCACGAAGCATCCGGAGGCACACGACGTGGTGGTGGAGCGATGATGACAGGGGCGATGACGACAACCGATGACCGACCCCGGGCCGAGCAGGTCGTGCTCGCGATCGACCTCGGAACGGGAGGCCCCAAGACCGCGTACGTCGGCCTCGACGGCACGATCATCGACCACGACCACCGGCGCGTCGACATCCGCACCGCGCCGGACGGCACCGCCGTCGAGGACGCCACCCAGTGGTGGGACGCGATCGTCACGTCGTGCGAGGTGCTCTCCGGTCGGGGCACGGTGGCACCCGATCAGATCGTCGCCGTCGCCTGCACCGGCCAGTGGGGATCGACCGTCCCCGTCGGTCGCGACGGTGAGCTCGTCGGCGACTGCATCCTCTGGCTCGACCAGCGCGCGCACGAGCTCGCCGCCCGTCAGCTCGGCGGCCGGGTGGCCGTCGAGGGCTACCGCCCCCGCGTCGTGCTCGAGTTCATCCGCCGCACCGGTGGCGCGCCGAGCCCGCTCGGCAACGACCCGATGGGTCAACGCCTGTGGATCCGCCACGAGCAGCCCGACGTCGACCGCCGGACGGCGTACTTCATGGAGCCGGTCGACTACCTCAACATGCGCTTCACCGGGAAGGCCGCGGCGAGCCAGGCGTCGATGCTCGCCAGCTTCCTCACGGACAACCGCGGTCTCGATGCGGTCACCTACGACCGCCTGCTGTGCGGGTACGCGGGTGTCGAACCCAACCGTCTCCCACCGCTGCAGCCGATCCGCTCGATCGTCGGTGAGGTGCTCCCCGCTGTCGCCGACGAGCTCGGCATCCCCGCCGGCATCCCGGTCGTCACCGGCCTGCCGGATCTGCACGCGGCGACGCTCGGCTCGGGTGCGGTCCGCGACTTCCACGGCCACCTCTCGATCAGCACGTCGGCCTGGGTGGGGTGCCACACCCGCGAGAAGCGCACGTCGTTGATGAACCAGATGGCGACGGTGCCGGCCGCGCTCGACGGCCGTTACGTGCTGGTGAACAACCACGACTGCGGCGGTGCCAGCATGGAGTGGCTGCTCGACATGGTCGTCGCACCCGACGACGGGCTGACGCCGGGCGCGTCGCCGACGCTTGCCGACCTCGACCGGGTCGCGGGCGGTGTCGCCCCGGGAGCCGACGGCGTGATGTTCGCGCCGTGGCTCAAGGGCATGCGCTCACCTGCCGCCGACACCGCGGTGCGCGCAGCGTTCCTCAACGTCGGCATCGACACCGGACGTGCGCACATGATCCGCGCCGTGCTCGAAGGCGTCGCGCACCAGGTGCGGTGGATCCTCGACATCTCCGAGAAGGTCGTGCGCCACCCGCTGCACGACCTCCGAGCGATCGGCGGCGGCGCCCAGTCCGACGTGTGGTGCCAGATCCACGCGGACGTGATCGGCCGGCCGGTGCACCGGGTGGCGCAGCCACTCGTCGCGAACGTGCGCGGCGCCGCGTTGTTCGCGGGGCTCGTGACCGGCCGCATCACCGAGTCCGACATCGAGGGCGCTGCGACCGTCGATCGGGTGTTCACACCCGACCCCGACGCGTCGGCGCTGTACGAATCACGTCACGGCGAGTTCGTGAAGCTGCACAAGGAGCTCAAGGGCATCACCCACCGGCTCCACCGCCTCACGCACCCGGCGTGACCGCAGCCGCTCTGACGCGCTGCACCAGCTCCTCGACCACGCACTGATCGAGCACCCAGCGGGCCGCGTCGTCGACGTGAGGTCCGGTTCCGACCGTCGAACGGAGCCGGACGGTCGTGATGCCGAGTTGCAGGTCCGACCCCACGCGGCACTCCAGGTCGTCGACGCCGTCGGTCCCGCAGCGCTCGGCGATCGCGACGACGTCGGTCGCGCACAGCTCCGTGGTGAACCACCGCTCAGCGGAGCCGTCGACCGATCCGAGCTCGTACAGCCCACCGCCTCGGTCGTGCAGCGATCCTCCGACCCGGACGCCACGGACGCCGGGTGGAACCACCGTGCCGGTCGTCTCTGCGTTGAGCAGGACCACCCGGCGCAGCTCACACGGTGACAGGTCACATGACACGTCCCGGCCGACACGGAGCTCGCGCCGCTTCGTCACGATCGCGAGCTCCACTCCCCCGACGTTGTGCGCCAACGCCACAGCCTCGTTGAGCGCCCGCGCCGAGATCGGCACCGTGCGCTGCCGATCGTCCGACGGAGGCCGCCCGGACGCCGGATGCAGTTGCTGCGGTCCGTTCGGACGCTCCGATCCGTCCGAGGGTCCTGTCTCGCCGTCCGAAGAACCCACGCCACTGTTAGGCATGCCTCATACACTATGGACCACGGCAGTGTTGGGCAACGTGATCCCACGCGGCGTGGGCAGCCCGCGCCCTACCCTGCCGATCATGCTGCAGGAGCTCGCCGCCGCCGTCCGCGACCACGCCGTCACTCCGCTCGAGCTCGTCGACGAGGCAGTGCGCCGCATCGAGGCCGGCGACGGCGACATCAACGCGGTCGTCCGACTCGAGGCGGATGCCGCACGGGAGATCGCCGCCCTCCACGACCGGACCGGCGCGCTCGCGGGCATCCCGGTCCTCGTCAAGGACATGGCCCGCTGTCGCGGCTCGGTCACGACCTACGGCAGCCGCCTGTTCGTCGACGCGGACCCCGACGACGTCGACGACGTCGTTGTCGCGCGACTCCGCGCCGCGGGCGCGATCGTGATCGGACGGACCAACACCCCGGCGTTCGGCCACGCGCCGTTCACCTCCAACCTGGTCTTCGGCGCCACCCGCAACCCGTGGAACCCCGAGTGCTCCCCCGGCGGCTCCAGCGGCGGGTCTGCTGCAGCGCTCGCCGCAGGGTTCGTCCCCATAGCGACCACCTCCGACGGCGGCGGCAGCGTGAGGATCCCCGCCGCGCTGTGCGGGCTCGTCGGGCTCAAGCCGACGACGGGCTCGGTGGGCCGCAACGTGCTACCCCGCTGGATCGAGCTGTCCACCCAGGGCGTCACCGCCTCCACCGTCGCCGACGTCGTCCTCCAGGTCGAGGTGATCGCCGGCGCGGCGTCGGGCGACTGGCTGTCGGCCCTGCCGGCCATCGGGCAGTTCACCCCGACCCGACCGACGCGCGTCCGGGCGTGTCGGACCTTCCGGGCGGACGTCGACCCCGTCGTCGAGGCCGCCTACGAGGCATCACTCGAGGCCATCGCGGCCGCCGGCATCCCCGTCGAACGGGTGGAGTCCCCCGGTGACGCCCAGTCGATCATCGACTGGTTCTTCATCTCGTCGTGCGAGCTGGCCCACAGCCTGGCCGGAGAACGGGACCGGTGGGAGAGCTTGGACGCCTCACTCCAGGACATCCTGCGGTTCGGCATCGGCGTGTCGATGGAGGACTACCTGGCCGCCACGAGGCGACGCCACGATCTCGGTGCCCGCATCGACGACACGCTCGGGGGCGACTCGGTGCTGGCGTTGCCGACCCTGAACGTCCAGGACTGGGGACCAGAGGGCCCGGTGGCCTCCGACGCCGGCGCGGTCACCGGAGATCCGTCGATCGCGGCGAACACCCCGGACATCAACCTGACCGGGCACCCCGCCGTGAGCGTGCCGATGGGCCTCGGCGACCGGGGTGTGCCGATGGGCCTGCAGCTCGTCGCGCCGCGCTGGGCCGACGGGCTGGCGCTCGGCGTCGCCGAGCTGCTCGAGCACGTCCGCCCGTGGCCGCTCGTCGCCACCGGCTACCACCCCTTCCCCACCGGAACATAGGGGTCGCAATCGACAGGTTCTGTCGATTGCAGCCCCCAGATTCGGTCGGGGCGTGGCCGACGGGTTCAGAAGCCGTTCTTGTGGACGTGGCGCACGTCGATGAACAGGATCACCCGCTCATCGGTCGGACCCATCGTGTAGGGCCCACCGGTGTACTTCTCCGACAGCGCGTCGATGCTCGCAGCGGCCGGCGAGCCGTCCTTGGTCGATTCGACCACACCACGTGCCTCGACGTAGCGGTAGGGGTTGCCGTCCTCGAACACCGTGACGGTGATCCTCGGGTCCGCCAGGACGTTGCGGTACTTCTGACGGTGCACCGTGGTGTTGACGACGAGCTGGTCGCCGTCGACGTCGACCCAGATGATCTGCGTCTGCGGCTGGCCGTCGGGCATCAGCGTCGTGATGGCGGCGAAGTTCTTCCCCTTCGCGAGGGCTTCGAGATCGGCGTCGAGCGGCATGGCGTTCTCCTGGTGGCATCGGGTCGGTTGCAAGGGTGCGCTTCCGAGCCTGCCACCTCTGCAGGTCACCGCGACGCTCACAGCAGCGGTCGGGCAGGATGGACCGATGGAACGACCACGCGTCGACGCCCGTCTGCTCCCGTTGCTGTGGCTCGGACGGCTCGACGGCCTGCGAAGCTCTGATCTGACGATCCCCGAGGTGAGGGAGCGTTCCGGGCGGACCTCCCGCAGGGGTCGCGACCTCGTGATGGGCCCGGGTCCCCGGTGCGTCGAGCGTGACGTCCTGGTGCCCGTCGACGGAGCGTCGATCACCGTGCGTCTCTACTGGCCGATCTCCATCGACGCCCGCACCCATGCACCGCGGCGTGACCGACGTCGACCGCTGCACGTGTTCATCCACGGCGGAGGCTGGTGCGTCGGAACGCTGTACGAGCGCGACCCGAGATGCCGGGAGATCGCCGTCGGCGCGGACTGCGTGGTCGCATCGATCGAATACCGCCTCGCGCCCGAGCATCCGTTCCCGGTCCCGCTCGAGGACTGCTACGGGGCGCTCTGCTGGCTGGCGGACCACGGCGACGAGCTCGCCTTCGATGCGGATCGGCTCTCGATCGGTGGCGAGTCAGCGGGGGCAAACCTCGCTGCGGCAGTGTGCCTGCTCGCCCGGGACCGGCACGGCCCGGCGATCCGTCACCAGTGGCTCGACGTGCCGGCGGTCGACCTCACGCTCGGGTCGCCGTCGATCGTGGAGATCCCCGACGGCTACCTCCTCGACCGGGTCGCGATCGACACGTACCTGGACTGCTACCTGCAGGACCGGTCACTCGCCGCCGATCCCACCGCGTCGCCGTTGCTCTCCGAGGATCTGAGCGGGCTCCCTCCGGCGTGGATCACCGGCTGCGCGGCCGACAAGCTGCGCGACGACGCGACCCGTTACGCGTCCGCGCTGCGAGCGGCCGGCGTCCCGGTGCGTTCACGGATCCTCCCCGGCATGTTCCACGCGGCGTTCGCGTTCACCCGGGTCCTGCCCGCCGCGAAGCACTACGAGCAGGAGTCGATCGCCGCGCTCGCCGATGCGTTCCGGGCCGACGCCGACGGACCAACCAGGACGACGACCCCACCGATCAGCGACCACCCACGACAGGAGTGACGCAATGGCCTTCGATGTGTTCACCGATGAGAACTTCAACTTCAAGGTCCAGTGCATGCTCGGCGAGCTCCGCACCGGGTGCGGGGACGCCGGCGAGATCATGTCGACGGCGTCGTCGATCGCAGACGGCGACGCCGACAGCTGGGTGACGGGCTGGCGAGCGCTCGCGGAGCGCGTCGAGAAGATCGCCGTCGCCGCCGACACCACCGGTCACGACGTCAGCGCCCGGGAGGCGTACCTCCGGGCCTCGGCATACCACGCAGCGGTCCTCGAGCTCGTCGACGGCGCCCACGATCCCGATGCGGTGCTCGGGCCGGTTTTCGCCGCCCATCGCCGTTGCTTCCACCGCTACGGCGAACTCCTCGATCCGCCGATCGAACGGTTGGAGATCCCCTACGAGGGTTCGCACATGCCCGGTTGGTTCGTTCCTGCGCCCGGCGAAGGACGTCGTCGGACCCTCATCCTCAACAACGGCAGCGACGGCGCCGTCACCTCACTGCTCGGGGTCGCGCTGGCGGCCCAGACCCGCGGCTACCACAGCATCATCTTCGACGGGCCGGGTCAGCAGTCCATGCTGTTCGAGCGCAACGTGCCCTTCCGTGCCGACTGGGAGGCGGTCATCACACCGGTCGTCGACCACCTGCTCGCCCGAGAGGATGTGGACCCCGACCGGCTGTGCATCTACGGCATCAGCCAGGCGGGGTACTGGGTGCCACGCGCGCTGGCGTTCGAGCATCGTCTCGCCGCCGCGGTCGTCGATCCCGGCGTCGATGACGTGTCGACCTCGTGGATGGGTCACCTGCCCGAGGAGATGCTGGAGATGCTCGACAAGGGCGACCGCAGCTCGTTCGACCAGTGGATGCAGATCGGCCAGCAGGACCTGACCCCCGCGGAGAAGCAGGAGATCGCCTGGCGGGCCAAGCCGTACGGGATCGCCGATCCGTTCGACCTGTTCACCGCCGTGCGCACCTATCGGCTCACCCCGGACGTCCTCGCCCGGATCACCACGCCGGTCCTGATCACCGATCCAGAGGGCGAGCAGTTCTGGCAGGGTCAGGCCGAACGGATGCACCAGCACCTGCCGTCGTCGGACCTGGTGCGCTTCACCGCCGCCGAGGGAGCGGACCGACATTGCGAGCCGATGGCACGGTCGCTTCTCGAGCAGCGCATGTTCGACTGGCTCGATTCCACGCTCGGCGTCTCCGCTGGAGGCGACAGCTGATCGTGACCCGACTGGGCCTACGGTGCGCCGATGGACCTGGTCCGGCGTTCCGCGTTCTGCATCCTCGCGCTGGCGTTGGCCTCGACAGCGGGGGCGTGCGGCGCGGACCGCACGAAGGAGACCGCGTTCGGGTCCGTTCAGAGCGAGGCGATTTCTCCGTACGTCGCCGACACGTGGTCGACACTCCCGCGATCGCCGCTCGGCGACTGGACCGAGCCCAACTGGGTGTGGCTCGCGGACGGATCTGGCTTCGTGCAGGCCGGTGCCGCCGAGCTCGACGGCACGGAAGTTCGCTCGACACGGCGGGCCGCGTGGTTCGCCTTCGCCGACCGGCGGTACTCGACGCTGCCGGAGCTCCCAGTGAAGGCCGGGCTCGGCTGGGCCGGCGGCGCCTGGATCGGCGACACCCTCGTGCTCGTCGGGCAGGACTGTCCTCCGGTCACAGCGAACTCGATGACCAGCGTGGAGTTCTGCGCGGAGGGCGGTGCGGGCGCGAAGGTGGTGCTGACCTACCGGACCGGCGATGCGGGCTGGATCCGACGTTCCCTTCCCGACTGGATCCACGACTTCGATGCCTCCTCACCTGAGGTGATCGGCGTCATCGGTGATCGGTTGGTCCTCACGGTCGGCATGCAGCCGACCCGAGTCGGCACCTTCGAGCCCACGACCGGGCAGTGGGAGCTGCTCGCTGACGGGCCAGACGTCGAACCCCTTCAGGAGTCGATCACCTCAGCGCCCGGCGCGACCACGACGATGGGAGCTGCGCCGAATCCGAGCAGGACCTATCGGCTCCCCACAGCGTTCTGCGTCATCGGTCAGGAGATCACCGCCTACTCGGTCACCCCTGCCTACGGGGTGACCGTCGGCTACTTCGAGCCCGGCTTCTGGCGTCTCGGTACAGGCGGCTGGGAGCTCCTGCGCGTGCCGGTGCCCGGCCCGCTCGAATCAGCGGCATGCACCACACGGGGGTTCGCCGTGACCGCACCTGCGTCGTCCAATCCCGTCACAGTCCCCGATCCGAGAGCTGCGACCGCAGCCCAGCGTCTCGCGTTCATGAACCCGTTGGACGGCGCCGTCACCGAACTCGGGCTGGCTGCAGGATCGGTGCCCGTCGATCCAAGGCGGCGTTTCGCCAACGCTGTCATCATGAGCGACGGCAGCGTGGTCTCGCCGACCGGGACGGTCCCGATGAAGCTCGATCCGAACCGCGACGTCCTGGTCGGCTCGTACGCCATCCGGACCAACGACGGAACGCACGACCGTCCAGCAATCGCGCTGCTCAGCGGACTCTGAACCAGCCGGTTGGAGTGTGTGCAGCCTCTCGGCGCTCTCGGCGCACTCGTGCGTTGTGCTCACCGCCGCGAGCGAGGCTCGACACACCTTGCTCCAGCCGGGAAGATCCCGTGATGCGTCACCCGCTGGTGGTCTCGCTGACCACCCTGTCGCCCGCCGACGTCGGATCTCCCCTCCGGACAACGGTCGGCAACCGTCAACGAGCCCCGCGGGTGTCGGAGGCGTCGATCGGCACCGTCGCGACCACGTAGGTGCCTCGCACCGGGAACGACGACGTCCGGCTGTCGTACCATCCGATCCCGAGTCGGCCGGGGCTCGAGAAGGCGGGCTGCACCGCAGCGGCGTAGCAGCGGAGCAACCGCTCGCCGATGCGGTCGTCACATCCCGGGAGTCGCAGCAGCAGCGGCGGTGACCACGGGCCCGCCGGGTCTGCGGACAGCCGCAGCGCCATGACGTCGGACGGCCCCGGCCACGGGCTGTAGGCCATCACGTAGGCACCGACGACGTCGTCGTACTGCACGGCGAAACCCCCCGGCGGAGCAGGCGCAGCGCCACCGCCGGGCAGATCGAGGTCCACCCCGTTCCCGACCGACGCGGAGAACGACGTGCCATCCCACTCGCG
Source organism: uncultured Aquihabitans sp. (assembly GCA_964429335.1). Lineage (GTDB taxonomy): Bacteria > Actinomycetota > Acidimicrobiia > Acidimicrobiales > Microtrichaceae > Dermatobacter. The sequence goes on along the minus strand of CAYSCB010000035.1, from coordinate 5,438 downwards.
GTAGGAGCGCGGGTCCGCCGCGGTGGACAGCGTGGTGGTGGCCACCCTGCACGGGCCGTATCGCGACGGCGGTCCGCCGTTGGTCGAGTTGCGACAGCGGTACACCACGACCTCGTCACCCGGCTCCGCACCGGGACCAGCGGGGAGCAGTGCAGCAGATCCGTATGAGTGCTCCGAGAAGAGCTGTGGTGCCAGGACCGTGCCTCGGATCGGCTGATCGATCGGTGGGTTGGCGGGGTCGTACCACCATTCTGCGACCGACATCCCTCTGTCGGTGAGCGAGCGGTCCGATCCGACGCACACGTTCTCGAGCCACACCAGCACCCGGTCACGGGCGCCGACGTGCTGGACGACTGCCGACGAAGGCCAACTTCCTGGGCGCTGGTTCTCCTGCGGGCAGGACGGCGAGTCGACGGTCGGCTCAACGAAGGGAACGGGTGCCGAAGGACTCGAGGCCGGATCGATGCCGTCGCGCGTCGTGCTGGGCGCGTCCGCAGCCGCCCACGATGCCGTACCGATGACGAAGTAGGTGATCGCCCCGTCGTCGTCCCGGGCTGCTGAGTCGCCGAAGAGCCACAGCAACGATCCGTCCCGAAGCCGTGCAGTCACCCCGGCATCCCGATCGATCGTCGCGAGTGGAGAGGTCGGCGGGGGGCGGACGGCGACGGGATCGGACACCGCTCCGAGCACCGTCATCGTTCTCGCATCCCCGGTCACGGTGCAGCCCTTGGTCTCTGGCGGCGCACACACCGCCGGCGCGGTCGGCGGATCACGACGCGGTGAACGGTCACCCATTGCTGCCGACGATCCACCGCAGGACACCGCAACCAGAGCCATCACGACGGCGCCGGCCGCGATCCATCGACGACGTCGTGCCCTGACTTCCCCGGCCCGGTTCATCCTTCGATCAGGTCGGCGGGCGAAGGGCGGGGCGGCGGCACGCGGCTGGACGGCTTCCGGACCCCTGGAACTGATCCACCATGGCCCAGGCGTCATCGCTGAGCTCGTCGATGGGAGGATCGTCCGATCGATGGATGACCGGCAGCGTGGGCGGTTCTCCGGCAGGAAGTCGACCCAAGGTGTCCGCGAGGCCCAGGAGGTCCCACGGTCCGGTCCCACCATCGACGGTCAACGCGCCCGCCGTGGTCCACGCGAGCCGCTGGGTGGCGATCGGATCGGTCCATCGGACCGACAGCTTCGAGCCCACCCCCCGAAGGACCTCCGTTGCCCGCTGGGGCCGCTGTGCACTTCGGAGGAGGTCCGGCTCCGCGTCACCGTCCCGGTAGATCTCCATGTGCCGAGCCCGCACGTAGGCGAGCGCGCGGGAACCGTCCAGTCGGTTGGTTCCCTTCTGGAGGAGAAGACCGCTGTTGCGATCGAACACGATCTCGTCGCTCTGAACCGTGACGCCTCCGGCCAGGTCCACCAGGTCACGGAGTCCGGCGAAGTGCAGGACGGCGACGCGACCGATGCCGATGCCCAGCGAATTGCAGATCGCATCGGCGATCGCCCCCGGACCGTCCCGCAACATGGCGGTGACCCGATCCGCTCCTGACGAGCGTCGGTACAACACGAGATCCCGAGGAATCCCGAGAACCCGCACCGAGCCCGAATCGGTCACGCGAACGAGCAGCAGCACGTCCGCTCTCTCGCCGGGTACGTCACGAGAGGAACCGAACCTGCTCTGCTCGGCCTTCGGCACGTCGACCCGCTGGTCACTCCCGATCAGCAGATAGGTGGTGCCGCCGGTCGCAGAGCCGGCCAGGTCGGCACCAACCCGATCCAACCTGATCCAGATGACGAGTGCATCCAGAAGCAGAAGGCTGACCAAGACCGCCAGGGCGCACGCAACGATGCGCCCCGGGTGCTTGAGAAGAGCGTTCAGGAGGCCGTCACCGTGAAGACGGCTGGCGCGTACTGGTATGACCCGTCATACCCGTAGCAGGAGAGGTACACGAAGTAGCGCGCGGCCGCCGCAAAGGGTGGCATCCGGAGGCGCACCATCGGATCGGAGGATGCGTTCTCAGAGAAGGACCCCCCTGTCCAGTTGTAACCGGTGGTCACCACATACCCGAGCGAATACATGGTGATCGTCGCCTGCAACGACGCGTAACCCCGCTCGGTACATTCGCCGTTCGGTGGACTCACCGAGATCCACGTTCCGGCGGGGCCCGATGCCGGGCTGATCACGGTCATCGCCGGTGGTGGCGGATCACCTCCACCCGGCGGTGGAGCGCACGCTGCGAGGACGAGCATCGCAATCGCGAGCACGCCGACACCTCGGCTGCCTCTCCTTGCCACCATTCCCACCTTGCCCTCACGCAAGTCCCTCATGGCGCCTTCCCCCTGTTTGATGGTACCGGGAACGTAGTTCAACATCTGCGAGGCCCGCAACAGGTTTCCCGGAATGCAGTCGCATCGACTTAGGTCCCGTTGTTGGTCAGACCGGCGTCGTCATCTGCCAGGAAGACGAGCTACCCGTCTCCAGGTGCCACCGTCTCCTGGGCGACTGATCATCGACGCTGAACAGGCGGGTCGTCTGGATCACCGAGATCCGTGTCGCTCCCGTCGAGAGGCCTGGATGATCGTCCTGAGCCCGGCGACAAACCATGGACCAACTCCTGTGGATAGCTGGTTCGGGAGTGAACATGCTCTCCACACCGACACCATGGAACACCGAATCCGCTTGCCGGACATCTCCGCAGTGCCAAGGCCAGCTGGGCGATCGAGCGGCGTGAGCACCTGCCGGTGGCGGTCGTCGACCAATACGATGGGGGCGTCGGAGGCGCTCCCTGTCGATCCCGGATGAACAACACAGCACAGCGGGCACGACGCTCGAATGGTCGCGGGCGAAGGTCCTCGCGACGGCGCCGCTGTTCCCCCGTTGTGAGGACATGGTGATCGAGGAGTTGACCGACGACGAAGAAGCCGAGTTCCTCGCTGCTCTCGCCGAGGCATGACCGTCCCGGCACCCCGGAGTCCGGGGCCGGTCGTGCTCGACACCGGGATCGTCGCTGCCGAGCTGGTCCGTAGCGGTGCGCCGACCGCTGGGTCGCCGCAACAGCGGTGTGGCTGCGTGTGCCGCTCGTTGCCCACGACCGCGTGTTCACCGACGTCGACGGACTCGACCTTCTCACCGCACTCGGCTGAAGACCCTCGGAATTGGCGAGCGGAGAGGCGGTTCGAAACCGATGCAGGATCGCTCATATCCCTGCTGGCCGCTGGCGCCCACGGCAGGATTCGAACCTGCGACGCACGGTTTAGGAAACCGACGCTCTATCCCCTGAGCTACGTGGGCTCGACCCGCTGCACGGGATCGTGCTGAGGTCCCGGGGAGTGTAGGACGGAGCAACTGCCGTCGCCGAGAGCCCACCGGTCGGCAGCGAAGCACCGTCGAGGACCACCAACCGAGGAGACAGCACCCATGGGTCACTTCCAGGACGTCGCGAACGAGCTGCGTGCACCGGCGCGCGACATGCGCCACGCGATCCCGGACACGATGAGCGCGTTCGTCGACCTGCACCACGCTGCGATGGCCGACGGCGCGCTGTCGCGGAAGGTGAAGGAGCTCATCGCTCTGTCGATCGCGGTCGTGGAGCGCTGCGACGGCTGCGTGGCGTCGCACGCACGTGGCGCCGCTGCCGCCGGCGCCACCCAGGCGGAGGTCGCCGAGGCGATGGGCGTCGCCGTCCTCATGAACGGCGGACCCGCGACCGTTTGGGGACCACGGGCGCTCTCGGCGTTCAAGGAGTACGCGACGCCGCAGACGGACACGCCGGCTGAGTCCTGACACTTCCGGGCTCTGTCCCGTGACGCTCTGTCCCGTGACGCTCTGTCCCGTGACGCTCTGTCCCCTGACCCCTTCCCCGGGGACTGCGCACATGGGTCACATCTCCTCAAGGTCTCACGCGTTCTGCCGACGAGTCCGACAACGACGGACCGACGGACGGTCCGACGCGGGAGGACCCAATGTCCAGCTCATCGGACGACACCGGCAGGATCCCGACCGGCCTCAACGTCACGCCGCGTCGCAGCGGCACGGCGCTCGCCGTCATCGGCGCAGTGCTGTTGGGCATCGGCATCTTCACGAGCACCGGAGCAACGGTGCAGCCCCGTTGCCCTGACGGCACGGCACTCGTCGCGAAGTTCACCTACACGGGATCCAAGTACCGCTTCGACGAGCCGTCCGGCAACTCCAACGTGGTCACCCTGTCCAACACGTCGCCGACCGGCGGCCGGTTCAGCTCGACGAAGCCGATCGCTGCGATCGTCGTCAAGGGCGGACCCGGTTCCAAGGACACGTGGATCACCCCGGCATCGACGACCGGTTCGTTCAGCAACGCCGGGCTCCCCACCCCGGGGGAGGTGACACCGCGCATCGAGACCGTGCAGTTCTGCGTCGCGACCGCCGTCAACCCCGCAACGGCTGCTACCGGCTTCGACGTCGTCACCAAGGGCGACGCCGTGCTCGCCGCGAACGAGTCCGAAGGACCCGTCGCCATCGGTGGCGACCTGCGCTTCGACCAGTACCAGGTGGCGATCCACTCCGCCGGGACCTACAAGGTCGACCCCGCTGATGGCAAGCCCACCTCGCTCGTCGTCCGCGGCAAGACCGACATCAGGAGCTCCAAGGGCCAGCTCACCGTCGAGAACGGCTGGGTGACCATCGGCATCCCGTCTGCGGTGACAGCGAAGCGCTCGAATCCGAACCAGATCGTCGTGAACGCCGCGTCGGCCAAGCCCGATGCGCTGCCCCGGATCCTCGGCCAGAACAGCTCGCAGTCGATCGCGAGCGCGACCCGCAAGCCGGGCTTCGACTTCGACAACACCTTCAAGGACTGGCAGAAGCTCGCCGAGGGCCTCGCCCGCTGTAACCCGACGGTCAGGCTCTCGGGTGCGGACAGCATGAACTCGCCGTGGGTCAGCGGCGATGCCTACATCGATCCGCCCAGTGGGTCCGGCCAGATGGTCCTCAAGCTGAAGGCAGATGAGCTCGCACGGCTCTCGAGCATCACCTTCCGCAGCGGTGCGGAACCCTCGGCGAGTCGCCCGCTCGTGATCAACGTCGCCGGCGTCCCGAACAACTGGAACCCGCCCAACATCACCGGCGACTCGAACAAGTTCGCCCGGTACATCCTGTGGAACTTCGGCGGCGCGTCCACCGTCCGGATCCATGGCGGCAACCAGCTCATCGGCACGGCCTTCGCCCCGAGCGCCACGTTCGACCAGGAGGGCGGCGGCAACCTCGTCGGCGCCGTCTACGCGGCGTCGTTCATCCACAACGGTGGCGGTGAGGTCCACGATCGTCCGTTCGATACCACGGTCACCCCGTGCAGCTGCACGCCGCCGACCACGACGACGACGGTCAAGCCGACCACCACCGAGTACCCGACCACCACCGCCAAGCCGACCACGACGGTCTAGCCGACGACCACCGC
>CAYSCB010000034.1:0-15572 GCA_964429335.1 uncultured Aquihabitans sp. | reverse complement strand
CGAAGCCCGGTTCCGGGCGTCGGGTCTCGGGCACTCCTGCGCTCCGCTCCCAGCGGTTGAGGCGCTTGCAGAGATCGTCCAGTCGGTTGGCCCGTCGTCGCAGCTCCGAGGTCGGCATGACCGCCGGTGGCGGTGCCTCCGGGCTCCGGTGCTCGTAGGTCACGCAGCTCAGGAGACCAGCGACACCCGCCGCATCCAGCCCGTCGATGAGACCGTCGTCGATCGCCATGGACAACAGGAGATCGCACTCGTGGTAGATGCTCCTCAGTCGCTCACCCGCCGGGGTCAGGCCCCAGCCGGCCATGTGGCCGCTGAGCTCCAGCACCTCGAGGACTGCATCGAAGCGGCGCACGAGGGTCGATCCGCGTCGGTCGAGACGGCGTTGCGCGATCCCGAGGTCACGTGTGAGACGGGAGCGGTCCCGGTAGGTCGCGACGCGTCGATCGATGTCCACGCTGCCGTGGAGCGGATGGGACTCCACCGCCGCCCGAGCAGCCAGATGGGCCTCGACCTGCTCGGGGTCGACGCCGTCCCAGGACCGCTCCACGCTTCGGCCGCCGGCGGATCCCACCCGACGGAGGTTCGTTCGTCGGAGCACCGCAGCGGCCTCGCGCCGGTACTCGGCGCGGTGCGGCTCGAACGGGACGGGCAGGTCCACCCGAGTGAGCTTCGACGGCGGCGCGTCGAGGTCGTCGGAGCGCAACTCGACCTCGGTCCCCTGCGCGGTGACCGTGCGGACCCGGACTCGGCCGCCTTTGCGGAACGCCACCGACAGGACGAGCAGGAGCCGACGACCGCCGGGGGTCCGGCGCTCGATCACGTCGCCGGGAGCGAGGGCGGCGAGAGCGGCGCGCACCTCGTCGTGACGACGTACCGGTCGCGGCCGTGAGGCCGCCAGCGCGTCGATGGCGTCGACGTACCCGCCGAGGTCCTCGTCTGCTGCGTCGTCGAGCGGTCCCCCCACGAGGTCGAGCTCACGGCGGACCCGGTCGAGACGTGCCTGGAGCTGAACCGTCGCCCGGTCTGCCTGGAACTGCGCGAACGATCGGGCGAGGACGGCATGGGCCGTCGTGCGGTCGTGACGGCGCACGAGGTTGGCCGCCATGTTGTAGGTCGGGCGGAACGCGGAGGTGAGCGGGAACTCCCGACTCCCTGCGAGGGTGGCGACCTGGGCGAAGGTGACGAACGGCGACCACAGCACGACAGCTGTCCCTTCGTCGTCGATCCCACGGCGGCCGGCGCGTCCGGTCAGCTGCGTGAACTGCGCCGGTGTGAGGAACTCGTGGGATTCGCCGTTGAACTTGGTGAGCTTCTCGATGACGACGGACCGGGCCGGCATGTTGATGCCGAGTGCCAGGGTCTCGGTTGCGAACACCGCCTTGATCAGGCCCTCGGCGAAGCAGTCCTCGACCGCTTCGCGGAACGCAGGGATCATCCCGGCGTGATGCGCTGCGACCCCTGCCTCCAGGGTCGCCAACCAGTGGTCGTAGTCGAGGACGTCGAGGTCGCCGTCGGTCAGGTTCGCCACGCGGTGCTCGGCGAGGGCGCGGATCCGGGCGCGCTCCGCTTCGCTCGTCAGTCGGAACCCCGCGTCCAGGCATCGGTCCGCCGCATCAGCGCACGCCGCCCGGCTGAAGATGAAGTAGATGGCCGGAAGGAGGCCCTCGTCGTCGAGCCGCTCGATCACATCGAGACGTCGGGGTGTTCGGAAGCGGCTCCGCGGTCGACCACGGTGACCACGGTCGTCGCGGCGCCCCCGTTCCCGTTGGGGCGCCGTCGAGTCGAACCTCGGACCTTCCGGGTTCGGTCGTCCATCGACGAGGACCGGGAGCAGGTGGGCCCGCTCGCTGCTGCGGTCGCCGACCATGAAGAGGCTCTCGAGACGGATCGGCCGGACGTGCTCCACGATGGTGTCGGTCGGGCCGCGGAGCTCGCCGATCCACGCGCCCAGCTCCGCCGCGTTCGACACCGTCGCCGACAGGCACACGAAGCGTGCCGATGCCGGCGTGTGCATCAGCACCTCCTCCCACACCGGACCCCGGTAGGCGTCCTGGAGGAAGTGGACCTCGTCGAGGACGACCCAGCGCAGACCCGCCAACGAATCCGAGCCGGCGTAGACCATGTTGCGAAGCACCTCGGTGGTCATCACGAGGACCGGTGCATCGGGGTTGACCGCGTGGTCACCCGTGAGCAGCCCGACCGTGGAGATCCCGAGCGCAGCGACCAGATCGGTGTACTTCTGGTTCGACAGCGCCTTGATCGGCGCCGTGTAGAACGCCCTGCCCCCGTCACGCAGCGCGAGCGCGACCGCGTGCTCGCCGACGACGGTCTTGCCCGATCCGGTCGGGGCGGACACGAGGACGTTGCGACCGGCATCGAGGCAGGCGATGGCCTCACGCTGGAACGGGTCGAGCTCGAAGTCGTGAGCGAACGGCCCCGTCAGCTGGGATCACCTCCGGACGTGTGGCCGTCTCCGTCGTCCACGTCTCCAGCATCGGCTCCGTCCTGTGCGGCTCCGTCCTGTGCGGCTCCGTCCGGTGGTGCTGCGGCGGCGGACCGGGCGGCGGCGCGCTCAGCTCGTCGACGGCGATCCTCCTCGGCTTCGCGGCGCGCGGCGGTGCGCTTGCGTCGCATCAGGATCCGACCGATCAGGATGCTCGCCTCGTAGAAGACGTACATGGGGATCGCGAGCGCGAACATCGAGATCGGGTCACCGCTGGGCGTGATCCCCGCGGCGATGATCGTGATGAGCAGGATCGCGGGTCGACGCCACGACGACAGCTTCTGCGGGGTGACGACGCCGACCATCTGCAGCGCGACGACCACGACGGGGAACTGGAACCCGATCCCGAACGCCAGCATCATGAACAGCGACAGCTTCACGAAGTTGCCGATGCCCGAGCGGATCTCGACGTCGGGGCCGCCCACGCTGACCAGGAAGTTCACCGCCTGGGTCAAGGTGACGTAGGCGACGAGCGCACCCAGGACGAACAGCGTCATCGCCGACAGGGTGAACGCCAGAGCGTATCGACGTTCCTTCTTGTAGAGCCCGGGAGCGATGAATCGCCAGAGCTGCCACATGATCACCGGCATCGCCAGGAAGAGCGCCCCGTAGCCGGCGACGCGAAGGCGGAGTGTGAACGGGTCGAGGAGGTTCGTCTCGAGGAACTTGCAGCTCGCGTCCGGATCGAGCCCCCGGAGCGCCTCGCAGTACGGCGCGTTGAGGATGTCGACCATCCACGGATAGAGGAACCAGGCGGGGATGAGCAGGGCGGCGACGGTGCCGACGCAGATCAGCAGACGTGTCCGCAGCTCCCGCAGATGGTCGCCGAGCGCCATCGAGGCACCCTCGCGTTCGGCTCCCTTGAGGACCCCCACGACTCAGGCGGACTCGCGCTGCTCGGGCAGCGGCCGGGCGACCGCCTCCTCTGCGGGTGACGCAGACGCCTCGCCAGCGGTCGTGGCCGGCGCATCGGCTGAGGGGGAGGCGGACTCGGCGGCGTCCATCGAGGCGCTCTCGGAACGTGCGCGTTCGTCCGCCTCGGCCTCGAGCGCGTACTCGGCCAGCTTCTGACGGGGCCGGGCAGCGAACTCGCCGAGCTCCCGCAGCGGCTGCATGGCGGGGTCGTCCATGACGCCCTGGACCTGGCCCTGCATGCCGCTGGCCATCGTCTTCAGCTTGTGGATCATCTTCCCGGCGCTTCGTGCGTACTCGGGGAGCCGGTCCGGTCCCAGGATGACGAGGGCCAGGATGATGATGACGAGGATCTCACCGCCACCGAAGTTCTGGATCATCGGGGTGCCCCGTCGATCGTCATGTCCACAGCGTACCGGGCGACCCGCTCAGGGTCGGATCGCAACCCGAGGGCTGTCGTTCGACCGCGGGTGCGGTCACAGGTGACGGAGCTTCAGCGGTCGTTCATCGACGCGAGGGTGGTGAACCAGTCCGGCGTCGAGAGCAGGTCGTGGAAGTCCAGCACGTCGTCGTGGGTGATGGGTGCGCCGACGGGCCGCTCGGCGAGCTCGGCGGGCAGGTGCCACTCGGTGTGGTGGACCCCGGCGGCGAGGAGGACGTCGACGACATGGGCCTCGGCCGGCCGCACCTCGATCATCCGACAGACCGGGCAGCGGAAGATGTAGGTCGCTGACTCGTCGTCACGACACTGGCGCACACGCAGGTCGCGTGAACGCAACTCCACATCACCGCAGTCGCTGCATGTCGCTCGGATGAGTGCCATCGTCGGGTCTCCCCTGGTCAAGTGTTCCTCATCCCTTCGGCGCGTCTGGTGGATGGGTTGACAATTCCGTCGCGAATGCTGTTCATGACACCGGGCGGAGGGCGCCACCGGGCTCACCTGCGGTGCCACAATGGCGGGCCGATGAGGACCTTCAGATGAGCGGGCGTCCTCCGTCGCTGCGCGAGCCCCCGATCCTGTTCGCCCATCGCGGCGCCCGTGCCCACGCACCGGAGAACACCCTCGAGGCGTTCACCCTCGGTCTCAGGCTGGGGGCGACCGGACTCGAGAGCGACGTCTGGATGACCGCGGACGGAGCGGCGGTGCTCGACCACGACGGACTGGTGCGTCGCCGCCTCCGTCGGACGCCGATCAGAGTGCTCGAGCGGTCGGATCTCCCGACGCACGTCCCGACGCTCGCCGAGTTGTACGAGGCATGCGGGTCCGGCTTCGAGCTCTCGATCGACGTCAAGGACCCCGAGGTGCTCGACGAGGTGCTCGGGACCGCCAGGGATGTCGGCGCCGTCGAACGCCTCTGGCTGTGCCATCCCGACCTCGACCTCCTCGAGTCGTGGCGTGACCGCTCAGAGGCGGTGCGCCTGGTCCACTCGACGCGCCTCGGTGCGCTGCAACGGACCCCCGAGCACCATGCCGCCCGGCTGCGGGAGACGGGGATCGACGCCGTGAACCTCCACCACTCGGAGTGGAGCGCCGGGATGGTCGCGCTGTACCACCGGTTCCGACGTCTCACCCTCGGTTGGGACGCCCAGCACGAGCGGGTGCTGCGGGCGTTGCTGCTCACCGGCATCGACGGTGTCTTCTCCGATCACGTCGACCGCATGGTGGACGTGATGGCGCAGCTGGAGGATGCAGCGACCGGGGAGGGCGGCGTCGACGGCGACAGCTCAGAGTGAGCCGATACGACCCGGCGGCCACATCACGATGAACGCCCGGCCGACCACGGAGTCCTCCGGGACCGGACCGAACACGCGGCTGTCCTGTGAATCGCCGCGGTTGTCACCCATGACCCAGATGCGGCCCTTGGGCACCGTCACCGGTTCGTCGATGTTGAGCGTCGCGGTGCCCTTCGCGAGGTACGGTTCGGTCAGGAGGCGGCCGTTGACGTACAGCTTGCCCTGACGGGTCTGCAGGGTGTCGCCGGGCAGGCCGATGACCCGCTTGATGAGGTCCTTCGGGTCGTTGGGTCCGGCCGACATCGACGTCGGCCGATCGAACACCACGACGTCACCCCGGTTGATGTCGTGCAGCCGGTAGCTCAACTTGTTGACGAGCACCCGGTCGCCCTCGAGCAGCGTGGGATGCATCGAGGCGCTCGGGATCTGGAACGCCTGGACGACGAAGGTCTTGACACCGAAGGCGACCAGGATCGCTCCCACGATCACGACCGCCCACTCGAGCAGGTTCCGCGTCGAGCTCCGCGGCCTGCGTCGCGTTGCGCCGACGGCCTGCTGGTTGCGCTCGATCACGTCGGATTCCGACATCCCGCCGCGGCTACCGGCGCTCAGCCGTACCGACGCAGCAGCCGAGCTGCGGCATCGGATGCGAGGGAGCGGAGATCCACGCCGGTCGCGGCGTCGGTCACCTCCACGCGTGGCCCGATCTGCAACAGGAGCCGCTGCAGCCACGCGTCGGCAGCGACGCGGAGCGTCACCCGGAGCCGGCCGTCGTCGAGCTCCTCGACCGACTCGGTCGGGAACGTGTCGATGATCCACTCGGCAGCACGGTCGAAGGTGAGCACGACGGAGCGGGCATCGGTCAGCTCGATGTCGCCGCCATCGCCGCTGTCGCCGTCGGCAGCGACGGCGTCCGGTGGCGGCGTGGCTGCGACTCCGGTGTCGACGGCGCGGGTGATCCGGTCGACCCGGAACCGACGGAGGCCGTCGGCGTTGCGACACCAACCCGTGAGGTACCAGTGGCCGTCGTGGGCGACGAGGGTGATGGGGTCGACCTCACGAGTGGTGCGCTGGTCCCGACCGAAGGAGTAGTAGTCGATCGACAGCCGATGGCCGAGGTCGGTGGCGCCACGGACCGTGCTGAGCACGTCGGGGTCGGCATCCGCCAGGCGGATCCCGACCTTGGCAGCGACGTCGTCGCCGAGCACCCGTCCGAGCTTGGCCACCGCGGCGGTCAGCACCGGATCCGGTTCCGGTCGATCCAACAGCGCCTGACCCGCCGCGTAGAGCACCACGGCCTCGTCAGCGGTGAGGCGCAACGGCCTGCGGAAGTAGTCGCCGAGGTGGACGAAGATCCGTTCGCCGTCGAAGATCACATCCACGCGGGCGTCCGGGGTGAACGGATGGATCCCGACCTCGTACATGAGCAGGTCGAGATCAGCTCGGAGCTCCTGTTCCTGCATGCCGAAGCGGTTGCACACCTGCTCGACGGTCGATCCGGGCGTCTCGACGATCCAGGGCAGCACGGAGAGGATCCGCTCGACCTGCTCGGCGGCGGTCGCGCCCGTCACGTCACTGCCGCCGTCGGGTCGGCCGGGTCGAAGGAGCGCAGCCAGTCGACGAGCTCGTCACGCATCTCCGGTGGGTCCAGCAGCTCCGCCCGATCGAGGTGCGACAGGACGAAGCCGCGGAGTCCGGCGAAGTGACGGACCTGCAGCTCCAGGACGACCGAACCGTCGGGACGCCGTTGCGACACGACGAGGTCGGGGTCCTCGGCGAGCACCGGACCGGCCGCGGTCTCGTCGAGGAGCACGTGGGCTGCAACCGCCGGTGTCTCACCGTGCTCCCAAGGCCGGAGTCGAACGCCGGGGAGGTCGTCGGGAACGGCGAAGGCGCCGGGTTCCCCGACAGTCGGGATGCCGTCGATGCGATCCAGGCGGAAGCTCCGGGTGGCGTCCCGGTCGGTGTCGTGGCCGCTCACGTACCACCGTCCACGTTCGTATTGCAGGCGGTGCGGCTCGAGGTGGCGGTGCGCGGATCCGTAGCTGAACACGACGGGCCGGTGCTCGAGCACCGCCTCGAACAGCGGGGTCAGCGCCTCCGGCGCAACCACCGCCCCCACCGAGCGTTCTCCGTGCGGGTCCGTCCCGAGGCCGCCGAGCTTGCGGAGCGCGTCGTCCACTTCGTCGCCGGGGATGCCGACGAGGCGAACCGACGTCGCGGCGAGGTGCAACGCAGCGAGCTCCTCCGGGGTCAGGTCGGGGTCGTCGAGCTCGTAGCGGTCACGCCGGATGCGGTAGCCCGCCTTCGGCTGGTCGAGGTGTTCGACGGTCACCGTCTCGATCGGGACACCTGCCTTGCGCAGGTCATCCTTGTCGCGTTCGAAGGTCCGACGGAAGGTGGCGTCGGACTGACCGGAGTAGCCCGGGACACGTTCCCGGAGCTCGTCGGCGGTGAGCGCAGCGCTCGACGCCTGGAGGGCGGCGACGATGTTCAGCAGTCGGTCGACCTTCGCCACGACGACTCAGTCTATGGCCGACACGGCGCTCTGCCCGCGAAGGTCGGCGGCGAGCGTCCCGGCGGCAACGGCCGCGGTGAAGAACAGCGGGTCCTCGCTGACGTCACGACCCATCGTGGTGACGTGGAGCCCGGCGGACTCCAGCAGCGTCGCCGGATCGGCAACGTCGCGGAGCTCGACGCTCCGGACACCGGGCAGCTGGGCAGCCTCCGGGGGAACCGCAGCGACGTGGGGCGACGCGGCGGTGAGGCCTGCCACGGTGTGCACGTGATGGGAGATCCCCCGGTGGCGCTCCCGGCCGTCACCGCTCGACGCGCGGACGCACAGCACCGGCGTGGCACCCCTCGACGCTGCGGTGTCGAGCACGGACGCGGCTTCGATCGCCGTCGTGCCGAGCGCCGTGCCGGTTCCGACCACCCCGGGTCCCATCCCGACGACGACGACGTCCGCGTCGAGGACGTGGACGGCCAGCCCCAGGCCCGAGGCGACCGTCACGGCCTCCAGATCACCGCCGAACGCGTGACCTGTGGTCACCGTCCCGACGAGGAGGCCGTCGCCGGTCAGCGCTGCGACCGTGTCCGACAGCGCAATCGGCAGCGACGCACCGTCGGTCATCACGTAGGCCACCCGGGACCCGGGTCGCCGGGCAGCGACCCCGAGCGCGACGAGCGGGACCTGGCTGTGGACCGTGCACGCGACGACGGGTACGGCACCGAGCGGCTCATCGCATTCCGGATGCAGCAGCTCCGAGGAGCCGATGTCGCTCTGCAACGACGTGTAGCGCAGCTTCATCACGTGATCCGGGCCCGGCTGGACGAGCTCGTCGAGCGCGAGGTTCCAGTGCACGACGTGCCATCCCCCGGTACCGAGACCCAACTCCACGGCGGTCGTGTTCAGCACCACCCGGTCACCGACGGCGCAGGTTCCGGTCAGGGCGGTCAGCGAGTACGCACGTGCCGTGGAACCGTCGTCCATGCGCACCTCCACGCGCTGCAGCCCCGTCCTCGCAGAGATGACCCCGGTGACCGCTGCGGTCCGGAACATGGGCATCAGAGCGAGTCGATGAGCCGCTCGACGCGTTCGTCGTGTGCCTTGAACGGGTCCTTGCACAACACGGTGCGCTGCGCCTGGTCGTTGAGCTTCAGATGGACCCAGTCGACGGTGTAGTCACGCTTGCGTTCCTTGGCGCGGCGGATGAACTCGCCGCGGAGACGTGCACGCGTGGTCTGCGGCGGGACGTCCACCGCCTCCTCGATGTCCGCGTCGGTGACGATCCGCTCGACGAGTCCGGCGTCCTGCAGCTTGTAGAACACCGAGCGACTGCGGCTGATGTCGTGGTACTGGAGGTCGAGGAGCGCGATCCGGGGGTGCGACAGCGGCAGGTCGTGTCGTGCGCGGTACGCCTCGATCAGGTTGTGCTTGGTGACCCAGTCGACCTCCCGGTCGAGGCTCAGCGGATCGCGCTCGATCCCGGCGATCACGTGCTCCCACATCCCGAGCGCCTGCTTCTCCTGGGGGTTGAGCTCGTGGTTGTCCGCGTAGCGCAGGGCCCGGTTCAGGTACTCGGACTGGATGTCGAGCGCCGAGGCCTCGCGACCGTTGGCCAGGCGGACGCGACGTGTGCACGTGGGATCGTGGGCGATCTCGCGGATCGCCCGGATAGGGTTCTCGAGGGTCATGTCGCGCAGCACCACCGTCGGGTCCTCGAGCATGCGCAGCAGCAGCGAGGCCGACCCGACTTTCAGATAGGTGGCGTACTCGCTCATGTTCGTGTCGCCGACGATGACGTGCAGGCGCCGGTAGCGGTCGGAATCCGCGTGCGGTTCGTCGCGGGTGTTGATGATGGGCCGTGATCGGGTCGTGGCCGAGCTGACGCCCTCCCAGATGTGCTCCGCCCGCTGGGAGATCGAGAACTGCGCACCCCGGGCGGTCTGCATGACCTTGCCCGCTCCCGCGTAGATCTGGCGGCTCACGAGGAACGGGATCAGCACCTCCGTGTAGTGGCTCAGGTCGTCGTGGCGGCTGGTCAGGTAGTTCTCGTGGCACCCGTAGCTGTTGCCGGCCGAGTCGGTGTTGTTGCGGAACAGGTAGATGTCACCGCGGATCCCCTCCTCGGCGAGGCGCTGCTCGGCCGATTCGAGGAGCTGCTCGAGGATCCGCTCCCCCGCCTTGTCATGGGCGACCAGATCCGTGAGCGAGTCGCACTCCGGCGTCGCGTACTCGGGATGTGATCCGACGTCGAGGTAGAGACGAGCACCGTTCGCCAGGAACACGTTCGAGGAGCGACCCCAGGACACGACCCGGCGGAACAGGTAGCGGGCGACCTCGTCGGGGCTGAGCCGTCGCTGGCCGCGGAGGGTGCAGGTGACGCCGTACTCGCTCTCGAGGCCGTAGATCCGTCGTTCCATGGCGCGCTCAACCTACTCCGGCAGCAGCGGAAACCGACGCGGTCAGTCCGCGCTCAGCAGCGAGTCCAACTCCTCGTCCTCGATGCGCCGGAAGGTCCGACGTCCGTTGCCCCGGTCCAGAACGGCGACTTCGAGGTCCGACACCGGGATCGTGCGATCCGGACCGGCGAGGGCGCCGACCGCCGCGGTCAGCGCCGCGACCAGCGAGGAGCCCTCCACCCAGGCTGCTCCCATGCGCTCGCCGATGGCATCCGCCTCGCCGCCGAGGACCGCCCAGCCGGTCTCGTCGATGACGGTCCCGTCGTAGAGGATGTGGAACAGCTGGTCACCTTCGGGGAGGTGTCCGACCTCTGCGACGAGGATCTCGACCTCCATCGGCTTCATCTCGTGGGTGAAGACCTGGCCGAGGATCTGCGCGTACTGGTTGGCGAGGCTCCGGGCATCGACGTCATCACGGCTGAAGGAGAACCCCTTCAGATCCGCGTGGCGCACGCCCGCGATCCGCAACTGGTCGAACTCGTTGTACTTGCCGACGCCGGCGAAGCCGATCCGGTCATAGATCTCCGACACCTTGCGAAGCATCCGCGACGGGTTCTCGGCGCACAGCAGGATGCCGCCGTCGTAGGTGCACGCGACGAGGGCGCGCCCCCGAGCGATCCCCTTGCGCGCGTAGTCCGCCCGGTCCTTCATCATCTGCTCGGGGGCGACGTAGAACGGCATGGTCATGAGTCGTCACCTCCTCCGGACGTCCCGCCACCGACGGAGCCGTGATCCCGCTCGAGCGCTTCGTACAGCACCGTGTAGCGCTCGCGCAGCACGTCGTCGGCCACCCGTTCGAACCCCGCCGAGCTGATCGTCGCCACGACCGGGAAGATCCCCCGCAGCAGGTCGGGACCGCCGGTCGCCGAGTCTTCGTCGGCGGCCTCGTACAGCGCCCGCAACACGAGGTCGATCGCTTCGGCCTCAGCGAGTCCGTCGCGGAAGCCGAGCTTCACGACCGTGCCGGCGTGCAGGCTCCCGGAGCCGGTCGCGGTGTGGTCGTGCTCCTCGTAGCGGCCGCCGGTCACGTCGTACTGGAACAGCCGACCCTCGGCCCGCTTCAGGTCGTAGCCGGCGAAGATCGGCACGACGGCGAGGCCCTGCATGGCGGCGGGCAGGTGGTTGCGCACCATCTGTGAGAGCTGGTTCGCCTTCCCCTCCAGGCTGATCGGCGAACCCTCGACCTTCTCGTAGTGCTCCAGTTGCAGCTGGAACAGCCGCACCATCTCGACCGCCGGGCCCGCCGCGCCAGCGATGGCGACCCCGGAGTGGCGATCAGCGGGGAACACCTTCTCGATCGTGCGGTGGGAGATGAAGTTCCCCGACGTGGCGCGACGATCGCCGGCGAGCACGACGCCGTCGACGTAGCGGACAGCGACGCAGGTGGTCCCGTGCGTGACGGCGAGGCCGTGGCCGCTCGCGGCCAGCGCGTCGACGGCGCCATCGGGCAGCGGCGGCACGAGACCGACGCGCCGCACGAGCTCCGCGAAGTTCGGGCCCGGGTCGTCCTGGGGACTGTAGAGGGGCAGGTTCACGGTCCGCAGCGTACAAGCCGGCGGTTCACCACCGGCCCACAGACACGCGGCGCCTACTCGCCGCCCTTCTGGATGTACGCCTTGACGAAGTCATCGGCGTTGGTCTCGAGCACCTCGTCGATCTCGTCGAGCAGCTCGTCCAGCTCGGCCTTGATCTTCTCCCCGGTCGCGGTGGAGGCGGGCGCCTCCTCGACCTCATCGGTGCGACGCTGGGGAGCCGACTTCTTCTTGAGTTCTCTGTCTGCCATCTGAGCGAACACCTCCGCGTACGGCCAACCGTACCGCGGACCTCCCGCGAACAGGCGGCACAGCCTCGGCGTCAGCGTCCGAGCCGGTCCAGCAGCTCCGCAGCACTCGAGGCGCCGTCGATGAGCGCGCCGACGTGATCGGCGGTCCCGCGACCGGGTTCGAGCATCGGGACCCGACGCAGGGAGGCGTCGCCGGTGTCGAACACGAGGGAGTCCCAGTTCGCAGCGACGATCTCGGGTGCGAACCGGGCGAGGCAGGTGCCACGGAAGAAGGCCCTCGTCCCCGCGGGCGGCTCGGTGATCGCCCGGGCGACGTCGTCGTCGTCGGTGAGCCGCTCGAGCCCGAGGCGGCGAGCGAGACCGCTCTCCGGCCGGAGGTCGTGGTACTGGAGGTCCATGGCGGCCAACCGCTGATCGCTCCAGTCCAGTCCGTCACGGTCACGGTAGGCCTGGTACAAGCGGTACTTGGCCACCCAGTCGAGCTGACCGGCGAGGGTCAGCGGATCCGACTCCAGACCCGACAGCACCGATTCCCAACGTGAGAGCACGGCGTCGCCGACCGCTGCGGGTCCGAGCACCTCCAGACCCCGGGTGTCCGCGTAGTCGCGTGCTCGTGCGTAGAGATCCCACTGCACATCGAGCGCCGTGCGTCGCGAACCGTCGGCCATCTCCAGGGGCCGGGCGAGGGAGAGGTCCCACGACACCTGCTGCATGGACGGGACGGGCCGACCGAGACCGACCAGGTCGGAGAGGACGTCGTCCTCGATCATCGCCAGCACGAGGGACGTGGTTCCCAGCTTGAGGAACGTCTGCACCTCGCTGAGGTTGGCGTCGCCGGTGATCACGTGGAGCCGTCGGTACTTCTGGGCGTCAGCGTGCGGTTCGTCGCGCGTGTTGATGATCGGACGCTTGAGGGTGGTCTCGAGGCCGACCTCCTCCTCGAAGAAGTCAGCTCGCTGGGTGAGTTGGAACGGCACCTCGTCGGTACGCATGCCGGGGGCCTCGGATCCGATCTTGCCGGCACCGGTGAAGATCTGACGGGTGACCAGGTGGGTGGTCGCGTTGGCGACGATCCGCCCGAACGGCACTGCACGGTCGACCAGGAAGTTCTCGTGGCAGCCGTAGCTGTTGCCCTTGCCGTCGGAGTTGTTCTTGTAGACGACGATCTCCTGGCCCTCGGGCATCATCGAGCGCGCCGCCGCCATCGACCTGACGAGGATCTCCTCACCGGCGCGGTCGTGGACGAGCGCGGTGAGCACGTCGGAGGCCTCCGGACAGGAGTACTCCGGGTGTGCGTGGTCGACGTAGTAGCGGGCACCGTTGGTGAGCACGGCGTTGACGAGGTGCGTCTCGACCTCCGGAGCGAGCGAGAGCAGCAGCTCCTCCTCGCGGGCGTCGTTGCCGGGCGACTCGTCGTCGAAGTTCCAACCGACCCGCTGGGAGCGGTGCGATCCCTGGTCGTCCTCGAGCGACAGGAGATACGCGTTGATCAGCATCGACGACGCCGAGATGGGGTTGGACTCCTCGACGCCACGGACGAGGATCCCGTACTCGGTCTCGATGCCGCAGATCTTCGCGATGGCCACGTGGGTGACCCTACGGCATCCTGAAGCTGTCCCACCCAGGTCGCCGTGCGGCGACGGACCCCACCGCACGGCCGGACGGCTCGTCGCCTGGCTCGGCCTCTGCCGAAGCGTCATCTAGATTCGTCGCCCGTGTCGGCCGCCGAAGACGAGTTGGTGAACCTGGACCGAACAACCGCTCGTCTCCTCAGGCCCTCGAAGGACGTGCTCGTCTGGTTCGGAGTGCTCCTCCCCTACGTCGTGCTGGCCGCGCTGAGGGTCAGATTCGATTGGTTCCCCGTGCAGGACCAAGCGGTGCTCGACATGCGCGTGCGTGACCTGCTCTCTGGTTCCGACGTGCCACTCGTCGGCGCGTTCTCGCGCTTCGGATGGAGTCATCCCGGTCCGATCTGGTTCGTCCTGCTCGCTCCCTTCCGTGCCGTCTTCCGGAACGCGGACGGCATGTTGATCGGGTCAATCCTGCTCTTCGGTGCCGGTCCGGCGACCACGGTCGTCGTGGTCCGGCGGCGTTGGGGTGACTGGACGGCGTTCGCCGCGACGCTGGGCAGCCTTGCTGCTGTGATGGCCGCGGGCAGCTTCGCCGTGCTGATCCCGTGGAACCCGCACCTTGCGTTCGCCTGGTTCCCGCTCTTCCTCGTGCTGTGTGCGAGTGCAGCTGAACGTCGAGCCGCCGATATCGCTCCCGCAGTGTTCCTGGGCGCCGCCCTCGTTCAGCTGCACGTCGCCTACGGGCTGCTCATCCTGGTGCCGCTGGTCGTGTCGATCCTGGCCATCCTCGTCCGTGACCGACAGCACATCGGCGCGCTGTTGCGCCGATCGGTCCGCCGCTCGAGGTCGCTCGGCTGGATCATCGGAGCGGTGGTGATCTGGATCCCACCGCTCATCGAACAGGCACGGAACGGTGCTGACGGCAACCTGCGACGGCTCATGGGGTTCTTCGCGTCGCCGCCCGATGACATCGGAGCGCCGATGGGATGGGGCGCCGCGGTGCGCGTGCTCGGCGGCGTCCTACGCGTGCCGCTTGTTGGACTCGGTGGCTCCGGTGAGGCCACCGATCCGTTCACGGGCTTCCTCGTCCCTGGTTCGAAGTGGACGATCCTGATCCTGGTCGGCTTGGTCA
The DNA here is from genome assembly GCA_964429335.1 of uncultured Aquihabitans sp. Lineage (GTDB taxonomy): Bacteria > Actinomycetota > Acidimicrobiia > Acidimicrobiales > Microtrichaceae > Dermatobacter. The sequence goes on along the minus strand of CAYSCB010000034.1, from coordinate 972 downwards.
CGAGCGCGGCCGTGGCCGCGGCAGTTCGTCGTGACGGCGCGAAGATCCGGGTGCTCACCGTGGTCATCGCCGCGACGTCTGCCGGGGTCGTCGCGCTCAGTCGGGTCATCGGCGATCTGTTCGCATACCTCTTCGTGTGGCGGTACGCGCTCGTGTGGTTCGCGGCGGTGGCATGCATCGTGATGCTCCTCGATTCCGTCGTGCCGTCGAGTCGCCGCCCCGGGACCGGTCGCTTCGCGGTCGTCGCGCTGGCGGCGGCGGTTGTCGTCCTCGGCGTCGCCACCATGGCAGCATCGCTCGGTCAACGCACCGACCAGATCCTCCCGAGGGAGAGGGCCACCCGTGAGCTGACGGCTCGGCTCGAGCGGCGAGGTCGGCCGTCCGGTGAGGTGGAGATCCTGCGTTTCGACGGCGTCCTCGAAGGAGTTGCCGACGGGATCCTCAACCGACTGGATGAACGCGGGTGGCCGATGACGGTTCGTCCCGACCTGACGTTCAAGTACGGCGCGTCTCGCGGCGCATCGGCGGCCCCCTCGCATGTGTGGTTCGTGACCGAGACCAACATCGGTACCACCCTCGCCTCCGCGGTGCCGGGAGCGGAGGTGGTGGCATCGGTGACCCCGTTGTCGGGCGCTGACGACGCCGAGCTGTCGAAGCTGCAGCTGCAGGTCGTCGAGGCGCTCCAGGCGCAGGGAAGGCTCGACCTCCTGCCGGCGCTCGGATCAGACCTGGTCGCGATCGCGCTCACCCGGGCAGGTGTGAAGGTGCCGGGCGTGGATCTGGACCGGCTCGTCGAACTGAACGCGAAGGCGTCGAAAGCGGGAGCGTGCCGTTGTGCGGTCATCGCGGTGCCGCCCGGCACCAGCGACGACGTCCCGACGCTGATCCGGAGCCTGGCGCTCTCGGCTCACTCGCCCTGACCGGCACCGGATCCGCCGTGGCCGGGTCACGGATCTCGATCTCCACACCCGC
>CAYSCB010000033.1:0-15588 GCA_964429335.1 uncultured Aquihabitans sp. | reverse complement strand
CGACGAGCACGACGCCGGCGGCGTGCACCCCGTTGCGCACAGCGCGCCGGAGGGCGAGGTAGCACGGTCGGACGACCAGCAGCGACACGTCCGCCGCGGCGAGGCTCGCGGCTGGAGCTGCACCGAGCGCTCCGTCCACGACGACCGCGCGCCCGTCCGAACCGAGGACCTCGACGAGCGCGGCCTCACGCTCGGGTGGCCACCCGGCAGCGGATCCGGCCGGCAGGAGCCCCATCGAAGGTCCCACCTCGATCTCGAGGCGCCGCAACGCTGCGGCGTCGCCGTGTGGAGCCGCGAGCCAGTCCCGCACTCCCGGGTTGTCGGGTTGCGCGACGCCGAGCAACGCCGGTTGATCGCCGCCGAGGTCGACCAGCAGCGACCCGTTCGCTCCAGCGCCGCCGTCGCTCGCGAACACCGAGGCGAGTCCCGCAGCGACGACGGAGACGCCGGACCCTCCCTTCACCGACCAGAGGGTGATGAGCACGAGGACCTCTTCCATGGATCACGCCGCGACGGCGTGAAGATGACCGAGGGGGAAGCGGTCGCGTCGAACGAGTGACGCTGGAACGACCCTACGTCGGGGAGCGGCGGGTTGTCACCGGGGACCGCGACCCGGTGTCTCGCCCCTGCATCCGGAGGGCGCGGCGCCTCAGACCATCAGCAGGTCGCGTGCGCCGCACTCGTTGGACGGGTGGCGCAGCTTCGCCATCGCGTGCGACTCGATCTGTCGGATCCGCTCCCTCGTCAGCTCGAATCGTGCGCCGACCTCCTCCAGCGTCCGCGGCTCGCCGCGGTCCAGCCCGTAGCGGAACGCCAGCACGTCCCGTTCCCGGTCATCGAGGAGCGACAACAGCACGTCGAGCGCCTCCGGGAGCATCGCGTCGGTGACGACGGTGCCGGGATCGAGCGTCCCGTCATCAGCCACGACATCACCCAGCGTGGCATCGGTGTCCTCGCCGAGCGGTTCCGACAACGAGAGCGGCTCCACCGCGTGCAGCAGCGTCTCGACCACGCGGTCCTCGGGGAGTTCGACGGCTCTGGCGAGCTCGGCGGTCGAGGGGGCCCGACCGATCTCCATCTCCAACGCTGCCCGCGTCCGAAGGATCCGTGACATCGTGTCGCTCGCGTGGACCGGGATGCGGATCGTGCGCCCGGTGTTCGCGATCCCTCTGGTGATCGCCTGACGGATCCACCACGTCGCGTACGTCGAGAACTTGAAGCCCTTGCGCCACTCGAACTTCTCCACGGCGTGCATCAGACCGAGGTTCCCCTCCTGGACGAGGTCGAGCAACGGAACGCCCGAGCTCTGGTACCGCTTGGCGATCGACACGACGAGTCGCAGGTTCGCCTGCACGAACTGCTCGGTCGCTGCCTCCCCGGCCCGGATGGTCCGCCGCAGCTCCCGTCGTCGCTGGGCGCTCAGACGTACGCCGGCGTCGAGCTCGCGGCGGGCGACGTCACCCGCCTCGATCGCCTGCGCGAGGCGGACCTCGTCGTCCTTCGTGAGGAGCTCGTAGCGACCGATCTCCGCCAGATAGCACGCGACCAGATCCTCGTTCTCACGCTCCGTCCGCTTGGTCGACACCTGCACCTCATCGTCGTCGTCGCCGAGGCCAGTTCCACGGCGACGCGGTCATCGGCAGATGGGCATCGAAAACCTGAGCGTGGCGGGGACTCCGGTCAGGCACCGCCGCGACGGTTCACCGCGAGGATGTCCTCCTCGAGCGAGTCGATCACGAGCGGGAGCCATCTCCGCAGCGGCGCATCGGAGACCTCGGTCGTCCGGCCGAGGTGATCCCGGTACAGCTGCACCGACGTCGTCGTGACCGATGACCACGACGCCACACGAGCAGCGTCCCCGTCGCGATCGGCGAGTCGATCCAGCTCGACGCCGAGCCTGCCACCCGGACCCACCACGACCCGCTCGACCGGGAGCTCACGGAGCAGGGGGAGCCGCGCGAGGAGCACCTCGGCACGCCACGCGTGTCGCATCGCGATCCGGTCGAGGACGACCACGAGCGACGGATCCGCCGTTTCGCCCGCCCAGCCGCCGACGATCGCGTGCAGTCGTCTCTCCGCCCACACCCCTGAGCCGAGGAGGGCGGCAGTGGTCATGAGGTCGTGGGGACCATCGCTGTCCCACTCTCCCGGCGCCAACGAGCACCGCGGGAAGCCTGGCTCCGGATCGGGACGTGTGCTCACGGGATCATCGAGGTCACGGGGTCGTCGACCAGCTGCCGGCGGCGAACAGGTCATCGACCGCGCCGTTCGTGATCGGAACGCGCCGGTCCCGACCGAAGGCCTTCTGCGTGACCCGGATGCCCGGAGGCGACTGGCGTCGTTTGTACTCAGCCCGGTCGATCAGCCTCGTGACCCGCCGGACCGTCGCCTCGTCCCGACCGCACGCGAGCAGGTCCTCGACGGTCATGTCCCCGTCGACGTAGGCCTCGATGATCGGATCGAGGACCTCGTACGGCGGCAGGCTCTGGTCGTCGCGCTGGCCGGGTCGCAGCTCCGCCGACGGCGCCTTCGTGAGGATCCGCTCCGGGATCAGCTGCTCCCCGGCGTGGTGGTTGCGCCAGCGGCACAGCTCGTAGACGAGGAGCTTCGACACGTCCTTGATCACCGCGAGACCACCGGCGGAATCGCCGTACAGCGTCGAGTACCCGACCGCCGTCTCGCTCTTGTTGCCGGTGGTCAGCACCAGCCATCCGAACTTGTTCGACAGGGCCATCAACACCACGCCGCGGATCCGTGACTGGAGGTTCTCCTCGGTGAGATCGGCCGGCAGGTCGCCGAACGATGGCGCCAGCATGTCGATGAACGCCTCGTGGGCAGGTTCGATCGGGATCGTCCGGGCGTCGATCCCGAGGTTCCCAGCGAGATGGATCGCGTCGTCGAGCGAGTGGTCGCTCGAGTAGCGCGAGGGCATGAGCACGGCGTGGACGTGCTCGGCCCCCAACGCGTCCGCGGCGATCGTCGCCACCAGAGCGGAGTCCACACCACCGGAGAGACCCAACGTCACGTCGCTGAACCCGTTCTTGGCCACGTAGTCCCGCGTGCCCGTCACGAGCGCGTCCCAGATCTCTTCCGGCCCGCTGGGTGACGGCTCGACGACAGCTCCCGGAGCAGAGGGTCGAGCCGCCGAGGGCTCGCTCACCGCCACGATCGGGAGCGCTCCCGCGTCCGGGTCCGGTGACGACGGCCGGACCTCGACGTCGAGCACCATCTCGGTCTCCGAGAATCGGCGACACCGTGCGAGCAACTCGTCACCGTCGACGACGAAGGAACCCCCGTCGAACACCAGCTCGTCCTGACCACCGACGAGGTTCAGGTAGGCGATCGGCACGCCCGCCGCCGCCGAACGCTCACGCAGCATCGACTCGCGAGCGTCCTGCTTTCCGGCGTGGAACGGCGAGGCGTTGATGTCGAGGATGAGCTGGGCACCTCGACGGGCTGCGCCGATCGCCGGTCCGTCGGGAACCCAGACGTCCTCGCAGACGGAGACGGCGCACACCACCCCACCGATCCGGTAGAGCGGCTGGTCCTCGGGGCCGGGATCGAAGTAGCGCTTCTCGTCGAACGGGCCGTAGTTCGGCAGGGCCTGCTTGTGGTGACGGCCCACCACCAGGCCCCGGTGCAGCACCGCGGCAGCGTTCCACGGACCGTCGGTCTCGTCGTGTGGATCGGCTCCCGGTCGCCGTTCGCCGTCCACGCAGCCGACGACGACCGCGCAGTGGCCGGTGACGTGCTCCGCCAGGTGGTCCAACGCCTCGGCCCCAGCCGCCACGAACCCGGGCCGCAGCAGCAGGTCCTCGGGCGGGTACCCCGTGACGGCGAGCTCGGGGAACAGCGCGACGTCGCAACCCGCTGACTCGGCACGGCGGTAGGCAGCTGCCATCGCCTCGACGTTGGCAGCGAGGGCACCGACGCTGACGTCGAGCTGGCAGAGCGCGACCCGCAGCACCGCGACGGGGCGGTGCTGCGGGGTCTCGTGTCCAGTGGCCACGGGCCGATGCTAGCGATGCCCGTGAACCGATCAGCTGGCAGCGGAGCAGACCGTCTCGGTCATGAGCCGCGTCACGACGTAGGGGTCGATGTTCGCGTTCGGACGGCGGTCCTCGATGTAGCCCTTCTGGTCCTTGGCGACCTGCCAGGGGATGCGGACCGAGGCTCCCCGGTCCCCGACCCCGTAGCGGTACTGGCTGTAGTGCGCCGTCTCGTGCATCCCGGTCAGACGATCCTCGTAGCCGTGGCCGTACCCGGCGAGGTGCAGCTCCACCTTGCCGTCGGCGCCGAGCGCCTCGCACGCAGCGATGATCGCGTCGTAGCCCTCACGCATCTGCCGTGTGGAGAAGTTGGTGTGGCAGCCGGCGCCGTTCCAGTCGCCCTTGATCGGCTTGGCGGAGATCGACGCGTTGACCCCGAAGTCCTCCGAGATGCGGTACAGCAGGTACCGGGCCATCCAGATCTGGTCGGCGACCTCGACGGTGCCGCACGGGCCGATCTGGAACTCCCACTGACCGAGCATCACCTCGGCGTTCGTGCCCGAGATGCTGAGACCCGCATCCATGCACGCAGTCGTGTGCGCCTCGACGATCTCACGACCGGCGATCTCCACCGCGCCGACCCCGCAGTAGTAGGGACCCTGCGGAGCCGGGTAGTAGTAGCCCTCCTGCGGCCAGCCGAGCGGGCGACCGTCCTTGAAGAACGTGTACTCCTGCTCCAGACCGAACAGGGGCTCGAACGACGTGTACTTGTCGGCCGTCGCGACGCAGGCCGCCCGGTGGTTGGTCGAGTGGGGCTCGTAGGTCTCCGGCAGCAGCACCTCGCACAGCACCAGGACGTCGTTCCCACCGCGGATCGGGTCGGGGACCGAGAACACCGGGTGCAGCATGCAGTCCGAGTTCGAGCCCTCCGCCTGGTTCGTCGAGGAACCGTCGAAGTTCCACATGCCCGGTTCGGTCCCGTCGGGGATGACCTTCGTCTTGGACCGCATCAGCGGAGTCGGTTCCGTTCCGTCGATCCAGATGTATTCGGCTCGGTACGCCACGTCGGTGTGCCTTTCGTCGTTCGGGAGGTCGACCACAGCCTGACGCGGGCTGTTTTCCACACCGTTGCCCGAATGTGAACGGCGTGTGAACTGAGCCGTCGACGGACGACGCGAGCGGGAGCGCTGGCAAGATGGGTCCCGTGATGGACCACCAACAGGACTACGTGCTGCGCACCGTCGAGGAGCGCCGGGTCCGTCTCGTGCGGCTCTGGTTCACCGACGTGCTCGGCCAGCTCAAGTCGGTCGCGATCTCCCCGGTGGAGCTCGAGGCGGCCTTCGAGGAGGGCGTCCAGTTCGACGGCTCCGCGATCGACGGGTTCAGCCGTGTGCAGGAGAGCGACGTGCTCGCGTTCCCGGACCCGAACTCGTTCCAGCTGATGCCGACCCGAGACGACGAGGACCTGACCGCCCGCATCTTCTGCGACATCACCAACCTCGACGGAACCCCCTTCCACGGCGATCCCCGCCAGGTGCTCAAGCGGAACCTCGCCGCGGCGGCCGATGCGGGGTTCCAGTTCATGTGCGCACCCGAGGTCGAGTTCTTCTACCTGGCCGATGACGATCCGTCGCATCCGCCACGGCCGCTGGACGCTGCGAGCTACTTCGATCTCACGACCTACGACGAGACGTCCGACATCCGACGGCGGACCATCCAGCGACTCGAAGGCACCGGGATCCCCGTCGAGTACTCCTTCCACGAGGACGGCCCGTCGCAGCACGAGATCGATCTCCGGTACGCGGACGCGCTGACGATGGCGGACGACGTGATGGCGCTGCGCATGATCGTCCGCGAGGTCGCGATGGCGTCCGGCGTGCACGCCACGTTCATGCCCAAGCCCATCGAGGGGGTGCAGGGCTCGGGCATGCACACCCACCTGTCGTTGTGGAGCGGCGACGACAACGCGTTCCACGATCCGTCCGATGAGATCGGTCTGTCGCCGGTCGCCCGCAGCTTCATCGCCGGCCTGCTCACCCATGCCGGCGAGATCACCGCTGTCACGAACCAGCTGGTGAACTCCTACAAGCGCCTCGTCGCCGGGTTCGAAGCGCCGGTGCACATCTCCTGGGCTCGCAACAACCGCTCGGCCCTCGTGCGCATCCCGGTGCCGAAGCGCAGCAAGGAAGCGGAGGGAACCCGCCTCGAGTACCGGGCGCTCGACCCGGCCTGCAACCCGTACCTGGCGTTCTCGGTCCTGCTCGCCGCCGGCATCCGCGGCATCGAGGAGGGCTACGAGCTGGCCGAGGAGACGACCGGCAACCTCTTCGAGGAGGTCCCCGGCGAGAGCGACGCGCTCCGCTCCGACCACGACCTGCTGCCCAGCAATCTGTCCGAGGCACTGGATCGGATGGAGCGTTCCGAGCTGGTCCGCTCGACCCTCGGCGATCACATCTTCGAGTGGTTCCTGCGCAACAAGCGCGCCGAGTGGGCTGCATACCGCACGCACGTGTCGAGCTTCGAGCTCCGGCGGTACCTGAGGGCCTGGTAGGCGTCAGGTGGACCCCCTGCTCGTCTGGCCCGACCCGGCGCCGCCGGAGGTCGTTCGCGTCCTCGACCTCGCGGGTCTCCCCTGGGAAGCCGTGGCCGACGAGCCCACGGCGCGACGAGGGATCTGGAGCGGGGCGATCATCGTCGCCGACGAGTCACCCGACGGCGGCTTCGCGATGGCGCGCTCGCTGCGCCGCGGGGATCTCTCCGTCGCGCCGCTGCTGCTCGTGGTCCGCGGCACGCAGCTCGCCGACCTCGCGGGCCGCCACGACACGTTCGACGACTTCTGCGTCGCACCCGCGCACCCGGCGGAGTTCGAGGCGCGCGTCCGCCACCTCCTGGCGGCGGCACCGGGCGGGGACGTCGATCCCGAGATCGTCCGCTACGAGCCGCTCGTGTTGAACCTCGAGACCTACCAGGCATCGATCGCCGGCCAGCCGTTGGATCTGACCTACATGGAGTACGAACTGCTGAAGTTCCTCGCCTCCAACCCCGGCCGGGTGTTCACCCGCGAGGTCCTGCTGTCACGGGTGTGGGGCTACGAGTACTACGGCGGTGCACGGACCGTCGACGTCCACGTCCGTCGGCTCCGGGCGAAGCTGGGTGAGGAGCACGCCGGGATGATCCAGACCGTGAGGTCGGTCGGCTACAAGTTCGGCGAGTCGCGGTGGAGCGCCTGAACGCCGGCTCCGGCGTCGGAGCTCAGTGGTTCAACTCGATGAGCTCGCTTCCCTCGTTGAGGTACTCGCCCTCCTTGGTCAGCGACTGACCGAGGATCACCGACACGAGCGCACCGGTGACGATGAACAGCACCGGAAGAGCGACCACCAGGACGACGACGATGATGAGCGGACCGAGCATCGGCTCAGTCTGCCCCACACCAGACCCACGCCTCCAGCTCCACGAGCGCCCCGAGCGGCAGGCCGGCGACGGCGACGCACGTGCGTGCGGGGCGGGGTTCGGAGAAGTACTCCGTGTAGATCTCGTTCAGACGGGGGTAGTCGTCCATGTCCGACAGGAACACGGTGACCTTCGTGACCTGATCAGCGCGGGCGCCTTCCGAGGCGAGCAGCGCGTCGAGGTTCGCGAGGGCCCGGCGGAGCTGGCCTTCGAAGTCCTCGGCCATGCCGTCGGGGCCGAGGCCGATCTGGCCGGACAGGACGAGCCAGTCGCCTGCGCGGCGTGCGGGAACGTAGGGAGCGGTCATCGACCCTGTCTACCAAGGTCCTGTCCAACAATGTCCTGTCCACCAACCCGGATGGGCCAGTCCGACGCACAGCCCGCTCGACGCCACTCTGCCGCGGCGGTCGCGGCGAAGACGGCGTCGGACACTGCCACGGCCGGTCCGTCCGCATCGACGATCTCGACCTCGACGTGCGGCAGGTCCGAGGACCGGAGGACCCCGAGCGACCGCACCGTGAGGTCGAGCACCTCTCCGTCGGTGTCGACGGCGAGCCCTTCCGACCTCACCCAGCCCAACGCCATGTGGACCGCACCGATGCAGTAGGACCGCAGCACCACCGCGTCGAGCACCTCACCAGCAGTGACCCGCACCGCGATCCCGTCGTCGCCGACGGTGACCGAGGTGACGGCCCCGTCGTCGGTGCGGACCTCGACCCGTTCCATGCCATCGCCGACGGCGCTCGCCACGACCCGGTCCGATCCGAGCTCGATGCCCTTCGACTGCGCGCCGGCGGCGAGGACGACGGCCTCCGCCCACCCCGCTGCCCGCAGGTCCACCGATGTGGGCGGACCCGCCAGGTCGACCTCGACGACCTCGATGCCCGGGAGCACGGAGGTGATCCGCTCGACGATCCCCTCGGTGCGGACGACGTGGACGATCCCTGATCCGTCAGCGCGGATCCCCGCTGCCATCGGCGGGCGCTTCGGAGCCCAGCGGCAGCAGTCCTCCCGGGACCACAGAGCGAGCACCGGTCGGCCGTGCTCCTGTGCCAGCTCCCGTGCCGCCGCTGGCACCGGGCTGTGGCGCTTGGCCCCGAACGCGCCGCCGTTCGCCGCTGCCGGCGACGGCTCGCCGCCGGGAACGCACCACGACGCATCCGTCTCGACGTACGCCGCGTCGACCCAACTCGTGCGCAGCGTCACGGTGAACTCGCCGTCGGGCATCGCCACCGGCGGGCTCGCCTCGATCGTCGTGCGTCGTCCCTGGACCTTGCCCATGGCTCGGCGTGCCGCCGTCACGGACTCACCGACGACCCATCCGCCCGCCGGTTCGCGGACCGCCACCAGGGCGTCATCGGGGGCGGTGTCAGCGGAGAACCCGACAGCACCGGCGACGACGTCGGTCCCCACCCGTTGGGGGGCACCGAGCTCCAGGGTCGCGCGACGCGAAGCGGCGTCGAGATCACGCTCGTGCACGGGCGCTCGCGCTGTTCCGTCGGACCGTGTGTCGTCGCACATCGAGCCCAGGACGTCGTCGGCGGCCTCGACGATCGTCTGCCAGCCGGTGCAACGGCACAGGTGCGCGGCGAGCGCCCGATCCACCGCGCCGGGTCGGAGTCCGCCACCCGGCTCGACCGCCTTGCGTCGCAGCGTCTCGAGACGCACCACGATGCCGGGCGAGCAGAACCCGCACTGGCTCGCCCCGTGGGCGACGAAGGACTCGGTCCAGCGATCACGGACGTCGTCGTCGATCCCGTCGAAGGTGGTGACCTGACGACCGGCGACTCGACGCAGCGGGGTGACGCACGCGACCCGGGCGGACCCGTCCACCAGGACGGTGCAGCAGCCGCACTGTCCCTGCGGCGAGCACCCGTCCTTGACCGATCGCACGCCGAGCGGGCCGCGGAGCGCCTCGAGCAGCGTGGAGCCCTCGTCGTCGACGACGACATCGGTGCCGTCGAGGGTGAACGACACCGTCGACGGTGCCAGGCTGGACGAGGGTGCGGTTTCGAACGACTGCATGTGATGGGACCTCCCGGCACCGGGACGGTACCTTGCCGTTCCGTGACACGCGTCCGCCGACCCGACGACCGACACCTCCCGCGCCGCGGCATCCTCCGCGGTGGTCTAGCGCTCGGAGCCGCCGCCGTGAGCGGGTCGTGGCTCGCAGCGTGCGGCGACGGCGGGACGGACCGGGGTTCGTCCTCCGCCACGACGTCCCGCCACGCCCTCATCGCCGCGTTCCCCCAGAGCGTGCCGCACATCCCCGCCGGCGTTCCCACCCGCTTGCCGTTCCTCATCTCCGACAGCGAAGGCGTCCCGCTGATGCAGATCGACGGGAAGGTCACCTTCGCCGTCACCAGGGACGGCAGGAAGCTCGATTCGGTCGCTGTGGCGCCTCGCAGCAACGGAGCGTCCCGCGCCTATCTCCCGCTCACGTTCACGTTCCCGACATCGGGTGTCTACGACATCACCGCCGAGTACGACGGGGCGAAGCTCGACGCCACGGTCCAGGTCTCCGAACCCTCGGAGGTCGCCGTCCCGTTCGTCGGTCAGCGTCTCCCCGCCGTCGGCTCTCCGACGGTCGCGGATCCTCTGGGTGTGGATCCGATCTGCACCCGCGAGCCGATGTGCCCGTTCCACGAGGTGAACCTCGACGGTGCCGTCGGATCGGGTCGGCCGGTGGTGCTGCTCGTCGCCTCGCCCGCCTACTGCCAGACCGCTGTCTGCGGTCCGATCCTCGACATCCTCATGGAGCAGGCAGCGGGACGCAGCGACCTCACGGTCATCCACTCAGAGGTCTACAAGGACGCCAAGGCCCAGCCCGACCTCTCCACGGCCACGCTCGCTCCGGTCCCCGAGGCGTACCACCTCACGTTCGAGCCGGTGCTGTTCGTCACGGACCGCTCGGGCACGATCGTCGCCCGCGCGGACGTCGCCGTCGACCGCGACGAGATGAAGGAGCTCTTGGCGCTCGCCGTCTGAGGTCCTCAGACGGTCAGTGGCTGCAGCCGCAGCCGCCACCGCCCGAGGCGTTCGGGTTCGTGATGGCGAACCCGGAGCGCTCGACCCCGTCCGCGTAGTCGAGCGTGGCTCCTGCCAGGAGCTGCGCGCTGCTGGGATCGGCCACGACGTTGACGTCACCGAAGCTCGAGGTGACGTCGTCATCGGAGACGTCGGTGTCGAAGAACATCTCGTAGGCGGGTCCGGAGCAGCAGCCGCCGGGGCGCACGGTCACCCGGAGAGCGAGGCCCTGCTCGCCCTCGGCCTCGATGAGCTGCTTCACCTTGGTGGCGGCGGTGTCGGTCAGGGTGATCACGTCAGTGCCTCCTCGGGACTCCACGCCGCGGCGCACGAGTCAGTGGAACACGCAGTCTACCGAGCATCGTGGGCGCCACCCAGGCGTGGAGCGACGAGGGTCGCCATGCACGGCTCACGGTGCGACAGGTCGTGGAAGTCCTCGAGACGCGCATCGCCGAACCCCTCGATGAAGCCCTCGATCAGCCCGCGGTGGAGGGCGCAGACGACCTCGGGGTTGGCCCTGGCGAGATCACCGAACGGGCAGTGACCGAACGCGACCGTCGTCGAGTCGCCCTCGGCCACCGCAGCTGGATCGAAACCGAGCCGGCTGTGCATTCCGATGACGGCGTCGCCGGCGGACGGGCCGTCCTCACGCGGCCCTCCCGGGTCCACCGTGGTCTCGGCGTGGGCCAGGCGTCTCCCCTGGGTCCGTCCCGCGAGCACGACCGGTTCACCTGACAGGCCGGCGTCCGCCGCGACATCCACGAGCATGCGGGCCATCATCGGGAAGACCGGCGGCTCGAGGCCGAGTGACGGTGCATCCTGCGTGAGCGAGTAGAGGTGCTGCGGTCGTCCGACTGCGCCGCGGCTGTCGGGCCGTGCGTCGAGCAGACCCACCTCACGCATCCGCTCCAGGTGCGGTCGGACAGTGTTGGGGTGGAGGCCGAGCGTGTCGGCGATCTCGGCGGTCGCCAGCGGGCGCGGGGACCGTGCCAGCTCGAGGTAGATCGCATAGCGCGTGTTGTCGCCGAGCGTCTTGAGCAGATCCAGGCGGTGCTCGGCGGGCTCCACGGCATCAGGGTAGCCGCGCGGCTGAGATAACACGGCGGTGACCGGTAAAATGCCACCATGACCGGAGCGACCGAGATCGAGCCACCATCGAGCGACACCGTGATGGGGTTGTTGCGCGGCGTCGTCGACCCCGAGCTGGGCTCCGACATCGTCGACCTCGGCATGGCGAAGGACGTCCGGGTCGACCCGGACGGCACCGTCCGCCTGCGCATCGCGCTCACCACGAGCGGTTGCCCCATGCGCGCGGAGATCCAGCGCGACGTCCGGACCCGCATCGGATCGCTCCCCGGGGTCACCGAGGTGCACATCGACTGGGCGGAGCTCGACCAGGCCGGCAAGGCAACGGCGATGGAGCGGGCGCGCCGGAAGATGGCCGACCGACCCGAGCACACCGCTGTGCCCATGAGCACGAGGGTGATCATGGTCGCGTCCGGCAAGGGCGGCGTCGGCAAGTCGTCGGTGACCGTCAACCTCGCGGCTGCGCTCGCCGACATGGGGTTCACCGTCGGGGTGATCGACGCCGACATCTGGGGCTTCTCGGTCCCACGCATGCTCGGGCTCGACGGTCAGCTCCGTGCCGAAGCGCGGCAACCGGATCCGCTCCGTCCCACCGCCCGCACCGACGGCCGGCCCCGGATCATCCCCAACGAGCTGGAGGTGGGCACCGGACGGTTGAAGGTCGTGTCGATGGGATTCCTCGTCGACGACGAGGCCAGCGCGCTCATGTGGCGCGGGCTGATGTTGAACCGCGCGGTCCAGCACTTCCTCGAGGACGTCGACTGGAACGGCATCGACTACCTCCTGATCGACATGCCCCCGGGGACCGGTGACGTGCAGATGGGCCTCGCGAAGATGCTCACGCGTTCGCAGATGCTCGTGGTGACCACACCCTCGCTCACCGCGCAGAAGGTGGCGACGAGGGTCGTCGACATGGGTCGCAAGAACTTCCTCCACATCGCCGGCGTCATCGAGAACATGTCCAGCTACGTCGACGACACCGGTCGCGAGCACCGGCTGTTCGGATCCGGTGGCGGCGAACGCCTGGCCGAGGAGGCCGGCGTCCCGCTCATCGCGCAGATCCCGATCGAGGCGGCCGTCGCGGAGGGCGGGGACCACGGCAGCCCGGTCGTGCTCGGCGACGGACCAGCCGCCGAGGCGTTCCGGGCGTTGGCCCGTCGGATCGTCGACGAGGTCGTCCCTCCGCCGGACAACTCCGGGTGCAGCCTGCGGGCGCTCATCGCCCAGCACCGCTCCGCGCTCGCCCGATGATCAGAAGGACAGCGTGATCAGAAGGACAGGATGATCAGAAGGACAGCGGCCGCGCCGTCCACGCGTCGTACACGCCGCCAGTCCCCTCGGGGTCGCCCGGCAGCAGGATCCGGACCCCGTGATCCGACTCGGTCACCGTCGGCAGGACCGGCTGGACCAGGCTGAGCGAACGGGCATGGTCCACCACGTCGGTGGAGCGCTCGAACCGCTCCAGCGCGACCAGGGTCCGGACGGTCGGGAAGATCATCACGATCTCGCCGTCGCCATGACGCCGCAACGCCTCGGTGGGCGTCAGCCAGTCCGTCCCGATCAGCTCGTGGTCGTCATGGGCGACGTCCTGGCCCTCCGGTACCAAGGCGACGAAGAAGCGGGTGTCGTACCGGCGATGCGCCCCGAGCGGCGTGACCCAACGGGAGAAGTAGTGCAGTGCTCCGACGTCGAGGCGGACGTCCTCCTCCGAAGCGATCTCGGCGATGGAGCGCCTCGACGAATCGACGTCGCGACGGTGTCGGGCGAACCGCCGGGCGACCGACGTGTCACCCAGGGTGAGGGGAGCGCCGTCGGCGTGACGTGCGAGCAGGACACCCGCCTCCTCGAACGACTCCCGGATCGCCGCGATCCAGAACGCCAACCCTCCCGAGTCCGTGCCGAGCCGGCGCGAGGCCTCAGCGTCGCTGAGACCGACGCAGACCTCGGCCGCCGCTGCGGTCCGGTCGGAGTCGTCGATGCCCCCGCCGGGGAACACGTGGGCGCCACCGACGAAATCAGACTCCAGGTTGCGCTGCATCAGGCAGACCTCGAGCCCGTCGGTGCCGTCACGCAGGAGCATCACGGTCGACGCGTCACGGACGGGGACCTCCCCCGGTCGGTCGTGGTCCATCGGGACGACGGTCAATCCGGCCGCCCCAGCTCCTGCGGTCGATGCACCTCGACGTCGATCACCTCGGCGTAGGAACCTCCGCGTCCCCGAGCGTCGGCGTCGGCCCGCACGCCGGCGAAGGTGACGCTGCCGAACGCCGCGGAACGTCCGGCGCGACGTTCGATCCACCGTTGCACGACCGGGCGCAGCAGCGCCCGACCCGGCGGGAGCAGCAGAGCGAGCCCGGGGATCGCGGTGAGGAAGCCGGGGATGACGAGCAGCACACCGCCGATGACGATCATGAACCCGTCGAGGAGCGCAGTCGTCGGGACCTGACCGGCCGCGAGGTCCTCGTTCACACGCCGCCACACCGTGACGCCCTCGGCACGCACGAGGACCACGCCGAGCACGCTCAACGCCACGAGGAGCACGGCGGTCGCCAACGCACCGATCCACTGTGCGACCACGACTGCGGTCCAGATCTCCGCAACTGCGAGAAGGGCCAGCCCGACCAGAACCATCATCGACCCAGACTACGTGCGGCGCGGCGCAGCCACGTCGCCCAGCAGCGCTCGACGCGGCAGTCGTTCAGGAACCAGCCGCTGTCAGGACATCGACTCGATCAGCGAACGCCGTTCCGCCTCGTTC
The DNA here is from genome assembly GCA_964429335.1 of uncultured Aquihabitans sp. Taxonomy (GTDB): domain Bacteria; phylum Actinomycetota; class Acidimicrobiia; order Acidimicrobiales; family Microtrichaceae; genus Dermatobacter. Next base: position 1,278 of record CAYSCB010000033.1, on the reverse strand, counting down.
AGACCGCCCCAGATCCCATGGGGTTCACGGATCTCGAGGGCGTAGTCGAGGCACTCCCTCCTCGACGGGCACTCCGCACAGATCGCCTTGGCCCGTCGTTCCCGTTCGAGCCGGTCGACCTTGCGCTCGAAGTGCTGCGGTGGGAAGAACACCGCTGCCTGCGGACCTCTGCATGCCGCCTTGACCTGCCACACGTCGTGGATCTGCTGTGCACTCACCGGTCGGACCCCCCTTTCGGTGTGCGCCGCACCCTATGCACGCACAGCGAGGCGACTCAAGGAGCAATTTGTGCGTGTCGCGCTCGCGTCGGTGAGCAGTCGGTCGGCCCGCGCCGCCTCACGGCTCGAGCGGTCCCTCGGCGGTCGGCTCGACCTCGAGCACCACCCCATCGACGCCGACGACGCGCACCGGGTCACCTGATCGGATCCCGGCGCTGTCGACCAGCCGTGCGCTCCACGAGGCTCCGTCGACGGTGACGGTGCCGTCGGGGTCGATCCCCGTCACGGCCGAGCCCGTCTCACCGACGAGCCGGTCGCGACCGATCGTCGGGGTCGCGAAGCGCGTCCGGACCATCGCCGGCATCCCGGAGAACACCGTGCTGGCGATGCCCCCGATCCCCACGAGCAACGCGATCCAGCTCGGCCGGAACGTCGTCAACAGCAACAGCGACGCCACGACGAAGCCGACGGTCCCGATGACGGTCCAGACCCGGGGGACACCGGTCTGCACGTCGATCGCGAACGCCACGAACGATGCGACGAGCACCACCAGCGCCCACCGGTTGTGGGGGAGCTCACCGATCCCGTACCCGCCGAGGACCGTGAAGATCGCACCCACGACACCTGCGATGCCGATCCCCGCGGTGAAGAACTCGAAGAGGAGCAACCCGAGCCCGATCGTCAGGAGCAGATAGGCGACCGACGGGCTCGCAACGGTGTGGAACAGCTGGGTGGACAGCGGCAGCTTGGAGAAGCGGACCGTGGTGAGCGGCACCGTCCGGCGTTCCCCGTGCTCGGTCTTCGTCTCGGTCTGCACACCGTCGAGGCCCACGATGTGCAACCCGAGCGTCGGCGAGAAGCGGGTGACGAGACCGGCCTTCACCGCCGCCTCACCGGTGAAGGTCCGTGCGAGCCCAGCGGCGGATCGACCGGTGAAGAGATCACCGAACGCCGCGGTCGACAACCGCTGCTCGCCGACGTCGCCGATGGATGCTCCGGGCGCGATGCCCGAGCTGTCGGCGATCTGGACGAGCTCGGCCGCGCCTCCGAGCGCGTCGGA
>CAYSCB010000032.1:0-15740 GCA_964429335.1 uncultured Aquihabitans sp. | reverse complement strand
GAACCCACACGCCCTTTCGGACAGCGGATTTTGAGTCCGCCGCGTCTGCCATTCCGCCACCCGGGCGAGCGTGGGGACTCTAGTTGCGGCGAGCACCCGTCGTCGCCACGATCCGCGCCGCCGGGGCAACGTGATGCCGTAGCGTGTGGAACATGACCGACACGACTGACACCGGATCCGACGACGCAGCCGGCGGAGGTTCGCACTGGCTGCGCTGGATGGTGCTGATCGCCATCGCAATCGGCGCGATCGCCTTCGGACGCAAGCTCGCGCTGAGCTCCGCGGACAAGGACTTCGAGCAGCGCCTCAAGGAGCTCGACGCCGAGCGAGGCTGATCACCACTCCCCCGTCGGCGAACAGGCCGTCAGTCGCCGAGCGCGGCGAGCAGCTTGAGCGGCGTGTCCTTCGGGCTGATCTTGTACCAGGCCTGCTCGACCTTGCCCTTCCCGTCGATCAGGAACGCCGAGCGGATGATGCCCATGTAGGCCTTGCCGTAGAGCTTCTTCTCACCCCACACGCCGTAGGCGTCGGCGACTGCGTGGTCGACATCGGCGAGGAGCGGGTAGCCGAGCGAGTGCTTCTCGTCGAAGCTCAGCTGCTTGTCCGGTGTGTCGGGGCTGATGCCGATGATCGCTGTGTCGCCGATCTGGTCGGCCACGTCCCGCAGACCGCACGCCTGGGTCGTGCAACCGGACGTGTTCGCCTTCGGGTAGAAGAACACGAGCACCCGTCGGCCCGTGAACGACGACAGCTTCACGGTGTCGCCGTGCTGGTCGATGAGGGAGATCGCCGGGGCCTTGTCACCAACTTCGAGTCGTGCCATGACGCCGACTCTACGCGCCGCACTCAGGCGCACGACGCGGCGACGCCGCCCCCGGGAGGGCGGCGTCGCCGTCACACGATGCGGGCAGACCCGCTGGATCACTTGCCGGTCTTGGCGCGGTTCTTGAGCTTCGAGCCGGCCGTGACCTTGGCGGCGTTGGATGCCGGCACCTTGATGGCCTCGCCCGTCTGGGGGTTGCGGCCGGTCCGTGCAGCCCGGTGGGTCTGCTCGAACTTCAGGAAGCCGGGAATGGTCAGGGAGTCCTTGCCCTTGGCGACGATCTCGCCGGCGATGTCCTCGAACGTGTCGAGGACTGCCTGCACGTCCTTCTTGGCGATGTCGGTGCGCTGGGCGATCGTCTCCACCAGCTCGGTCTTGTTCATGGTTCCTCCTGGTCGACCCCCCGGAGGATCGGTCGACGACGTCGGCAAATTTCACTTGTGTAACTATCACGATCAGCGGGCTTTGGCGAGCGTTTCCCTTGTGAATTCAAGGATTCGCGCGCTCCGCGCGAATCCTCACCACACGGCTTCGGCCCCGATGGCGGCACTCACCCACGGTCGAGGGCGGCACGGAACGACCCGACGAGGTCCGCGACCGCGTCCGCGGAGCGGGTCTCCAGGACCGTGCGGACCAGTGCGGAGCCGACGACGACGCCGTCGGCGACCTCGCAGACCTCGACCGCCTGCTGAGGGGTGGAGATGCCGACGCCGACGAGCACCGGTCGATCGGTGAGGGACTTCAGACGGCGGGCGATCACCCTCGCGGACGAGGACAGGGCGTCGCGCTCCCCCGTCACACCCATGAGTCCGACTGCGTACACGAAGCCGTGGGCCCGCTCCACGATCTGCCCGAGACGTTCGTCGGACGCCGTCGGCGCAGCCAGCATCACCGTCTCCACGCCGGCGGCATCCGCAGCCGAGCACCACGGACCTGACTCCTCGAGCGGCACGTCCGGCAGGATCGCGGCGGACACCCCGCTGCTGCGCAGTGCAGCTGCGAACCGCTCGTAGCCGTACCGGTAGACGAGGTTCACATACGTCATGACCGCCAACGGCACGCCGGCATCCGCGCCGGCGAGCCGCTCGAGGATCGCCGGCGGGTTCGCCCCGGCGGCGAGTGCCAGATCGGACGCCCGCTGGATCACGGGCCCGTCCATCACCGGGTCCGAGAACGGGATCCCCACCTCGATGCCGTCAGCGCCCGACATCGCAACCGATCGCACGACGTCGACCCAGTCGCCCTCCTCGTCGCCGAACAGCCCACCGGTCAGGTACGGGACGAGGCACTTGCCGCCACGGTCACGTCGTGCACGCAGTCCCGCTTCGAGCTCGAGCACGGGGATGTCCACAGCACCAGAGGGTGCCGTCAGGTGCAGCTCGTCGCTCACAGCCGATCCGCCAGCACGTCCATCATCTGTGCGACGTCCTTGTCACCCCGACCGGAGAGGTTGATCAACACGGTCCTCCCGGCCAGCTCCGCCCGCGCACCTGCGACCCAGGCCAACGCGTGTGCGGACTCCAGCGCCGGGATGATGCCCTCCGTCCGGCTGAGCATCACGAACGCGTCGACGACGTCGTCGTCGGTGACCGCCACGTACCGCGCCCGGCCGAGCTCTGCCAGGTGGGAGTGCTCGGGACCGACACCCGGGTAGTCGAGCCCGGCCGAGATCGAGTGCGCCTCGGCGACCTGCCCGTACTCGTCCTGCTTCAGATAGCTGTGCATGCCGTGGACGATGCCGGGGGTCCCGCCACCGATCGCTGCGCCACCGGCCGGTTCGACCCCGACGAGGTCGACGGTCGGTACCTCGGCGAAGCCCGAGAAGATGCCCGCCGCGTTCGAGCCGCCGCCGATGCAGGCGACGACGACGTCAGGCGTTCGCCCGAGCAGCTCGTCGCACTGGGCTGCCGCCTCGACGCCGATCACCCGATGGAACTCGCGCACCATCCACGGGTAGGGATGCGGCCCCATCACCGAGCCGAGGCAGTAGTGGGAGCTCTCGACGGTCGCGACCCAGTCGCGCATCGCCTCGTTCACGGCATCTTTCAACGTCCGGCTCCCCGACCGCGCCGGGGTGACCTCGGCGCCGAGCAGCCGCATCCGGAACACGTTGAGCTCCTGGCGTGCCATGTCCACCTCGCCCATGTAGACGAGGCAGTCCATGCCCAACAGCGCTGCAGCGGTCGCTGTCGCCACGCCGTGCTGGCCCGCACCGGTCTCGGCGAGGAGCCGCGTCTTGCCCATGCGCTGTGCGAGCAGCGCCTGGCCCAGCACGTTGTTGATCTTGTGCGAGCCGGTGTGGTTGAGGTCCTCGCGCTTGAGCAGGATGCGACACCCCAGCGCCTCCGACAGGCGGTGGCACTCGGTGATCGGGCTCGGCCGACCGGCGTAGGAGCGCAGCAGCTCGTCGAGCTCTGCCCGGAACGAGGCGTCGGGCCAGGCGTCGCGGAACGCAGCCTCGAGCTCCTGAAGGGCCGGCACCAGCGACTCGGGAACGAACCGGCCGCCGAAGGACCCGAAGCGCCCCGTCGGGTCGGGCTCGCGCATCACCGCATCGCCGGTGGGTGGAACGACGTCGGTCACGAGCGGCACGGTAGCGGGCTGGTAGCGGAGCGCCGAAACGGGTTCCGCCGCGTCGATGTCAGCCGTGTCCGGTCACGCGCATCCGCTCAGATCCCGGCTTCGGCCCAGTCGAAGGGGCCACGACCGTGGACGGTGTCGGTGTCATCGCTGCCATCGCCGTGATCGGGCCGCGATGCGGCGCGGGCGTTGTGCACGAAGGCCCGCACCTTCAACGGATCCTTCCTGGAGGGATCCCCGTCGACCTGCACACCGGTCGAGGAGTCGACGCCCCATGGCTGGACCTTCCGCACGGCATCCCCCACGTTGTCCGGCGTCAGCCCGCCGGCGAGGATCAACCGACGTCCCGCCGGCAGACCCTCTGCGAGCGCCCAGTCGAACACCTTGCCGGAACCGGGCACCGGAGAATCGACCAGCACGGCATCCGCGCCGTAGTCCTCGACGTGGCCGAGCGCAGGGTCGCCGATCGCGAGGCCGACGATGAGCGCCTGCACGTACGGTCGGATCGCCGCGGCGTCCTGCGGCGACTCGTGACCGTGGAGCTGTGCCGCTCGCAGGCCGGCTTCGAGGACCGTGTCGATGACGAGCTTCGGCGCCTGGTCCCGGAAGACCCCGACGGTCACGATCTCGGGCGGGAGCCGACGGACGATGTCGCGGACGTTGCCGACGGTGACCTGACGAGGGCTCGGAGCGAACACGAAGCCGACGGCGTCGGCACCGAGCGCGGCCGCCATGAGAGCGTCCTCCTCCTCGGTGATGCCGCAGATCTTCACGAACACGATCGCAACGCTACCGGTGCCGACCCGCCCCCTCGCGGACGGCCCCTTCCGAACTCGGCACGTCTCACCGCCGTATTCGACGTCAGACGTGCCCGGTACGGGCTGGTGCATCCACGGAGTGCGTGCAGCCGTCAGCCGAGGAGGTTCACCGCCCGCGCCACGACGAGGCCGAGCACGGCGATCGAGGACAGCGACTCGACCATCGTCGCCGCCTTGGCCCGGTGGGTGAGCACCACGACGTCGGCCGGGCTGAACGACAGCGCACCGGTCACCGCCACGTGCAGGTAGTCGAAGAACACCGGACGCCAGTCGGCTCCGCCGAGATCGGGATCCGCCTGCTGCGGGAACACCAGGTCTCCGGGGCGGGGCTCGTGGTGGGCCCGTTCGCCGGGACCACCGGCGTCGAGTTCCCAGTACAGGAACGCGAACGCGAGGACCAGGTGGATCCACACCAGTCCCCCCGCCCACAGCAGCGTCGGAGCAGACGCCACCTGTCCGTGGCTCTGCAGGATCAGCCCGACGAGTCGCACGACGCCGACAGCGGCTCCTCCGGCGAGGGCGCCGATCAACGCCAGGCGGACGAGGTGCACGGGTCGGGACCGTCGGTCGATCCGTCCCGGATCCAGCCCCAACATGGCACCGAGCAGCACCAGCTGGATCCCGGAGAGCACCAGGCCCGGCGAGTTGCGGAACACCGCCGGCATCCCGAACGGAAGACCGACTGCCAGGAGACACGCGACGACCACCGGCCAGCGCTTCTCGCCGAGAACGCGCTCCTCGGGGATCTCACCATCGTCGGGGATCTCGGCACCCGCGACGTCGTCCTGCACCACGTTGCACCACCTCCGGAACCGATCGGACGATCGGGACGGTACCGGCCCGGATCCGTCCGGAGGTTCACCCGCTGCGGGCACGGGGGGTCCAGACTGTTGGGCTGTGACGATCACCGATGAACCGACGATCACCGATGAATCACCGGACCGCGCCGGAGCCGTCCTCGGAACGCTGATCCTCGTCGCGGCCGTTGCCAACCTGCCTCTGGCCGTGGCCAACGTGGCGCTGCCCGACATCGGCAAGCACTTCGACGCGTCCCAGACGCAGCTGAACATGGTCGCACTCGGCTACTCGCTGGGCCTGGCGGCCACGGTGCTGTGGCTCGGGGCCCTCGGTGACCGCTACGGGCGCAAGCAGATGCTGCTCGGCGGCGTGCTGCTGTCGTTGCCTGCGTGCCTGTTGGCAGCGTGGGCGCCCTCGATCCACGTGCTCGTCGCTGCACGGATCCTGGGTGGAGTCGCGGCTGGTATGGCGTACCCCACCACGCTGTCGCTGATCACCGCGCTGTGGGCCGGGAACGGCCGCACGAAGGCCATCGCTCTGTGGTCCGCGATCGGCGGTGCGGTCTCCGCACTCGGCCCGCTGCTCGCCGGCGTGTTCCTCGAGCGGTGGTGGTGGGGTTCGGTCTTCCTGGTCACCCTGCCGCTGATCGTGCTCGCGATCCCAGCCGTGCTGCGCGTCGTCCCGGCCCACATCAACGAGACCGACGAAGCGGTCGACAACATCGGAGGTGTCATCTCGTTGGTGATGATCGGCGCCATCGTCGTCTCCATCAACTTCCTCGTGGTGCCGGACAAGCGGAGCACCGCCATCGTCGTCGGGGTCGTCGGGCTGCTGCTCGTCGTCGCGTTCGTCGTCCGTCAACGGCGGGCCCCGAACCCGCTGTATGACCTGCACGTCGCCGGCCGGCGGATCTTCTGGGTCGCCGCGCTCGCCGGTGTGATCGTGTTCGGCTCGCTGATGGGTGCGATGTTCATCGGCCAGCAGTTCCTGCAGAACGTCCTCGGCTACAGCACGATCGACTCCGGTCTGGCCGTGCTGCCGGCTGCTGCGCTCATGGTCGTCTGCGCTCCCCGCTCGGCTCGGCTCGTCGAGAAACACGGCGCACGGTTCACCCTCCTCGTCGGCTACGTGTTCGTCCTCGCCGGGTTCGTGCTCATGTTGGTGCTGTGGGGCGAGAGCTCGCCGTACTGGCACGTCGGCCTCGCGTACGCCCTCGTCGGCGCAGGCGTCGGATTCGCAGGAACCCCGGCATCGCACTCGCTCACCGGCGCGGTACCCGTGACCCGTGCCGGAATGGCATCGGGGACCGCGGACCTCCAGCGGGACCTCGGCGGCGCGATCATGCAGTCGATCCTCGGCGCGCTGTTGACCGCCGGCTACGCGACGGCCTTCGACAAGCTGATCGCCGCGTCGCCGGAGTCCGCCCAGGTCAGCACCGAGGTGCAGAGCAGCCTCACCAAGTCCTTCGCCGGAGCCGCCAACACGGCCCAGCAGTACCCGCAGTACTCGAATCAGATCATCCAGGCAGCCCGCGAGTCCTTCGTCGAGGGCCAGGACTGGGCCTACGTCGCGGGCATCGTCGCCGTGCTGGCCGGGATGGTCATCGTCGCCACCTGCTTCCCGCGACGTGATCAGGAACAGGAGCTCCTCGCTTCCTACGCGTCGGAAACCTGAGAAGCAGTCGCTGCGATCCCTCAACAACCGAACCCCGGGCGCCGATGGGGACATGTGTTCAGAGCACGCACGGGAACGACCGAGGATCGCATGGTCATGACGTTGCCCGACGACTACCTCGTTCGCCGTTGCATCGACCAGTGGGTGGTCGTCGGTCCCACCGGCCTCTTCGTCATCGGCCGCGAGAACAGCGACCCGGATGCGGACACACGCCGTACGGCGTCGATGGCGCACCTCCTGCGCACCCGACTGGCCGAAGAGCTGTCGTGGGTGCCGTTCGTCAGCGCCGTCGTCGTCTCGGACCACGCACGCTACGGCCTCGCCTGCCCGGTGGTGAAGATGCACGACCTCGAGCCGGTGCTGCACAGCAGCGGTCGCCAGATCACCGACGGTGCGTTGCAGCTGCTGCGCCACCACGTGCCCGGCGTCGTCCAGGCGATCGAGTTCGATCGGTCCGCCTCGTTCGGCCTCTGACCGCCGGAACCTCCGTCCCGCGGCCGTCGTCGACGACTGAAACACACTCTCCCTCCTGCGGAAACCTCCCCGAAACACCTCGTCCCTAGGTTCCTCTCCATCGCCGGGACGACGGTCCCGGCCCTGTCGAGGAGGTACTCGTGGACTCGGGCAACGTCGCATGGCTCCTGGTCGCCGCTGCGCTGGTGTTGTTCATGACGCCGGGACTGGCGTTCTTCTACGGCGGCATGGTCCGTTCGAAGAACGTCCTGAACATGCTCATGATGAACTTCTGGTGCGTGCTCGTCGTACCGCTGCTGTGGATCGTGGTGGGGTACTCGCTGGCCTTCAGCGGGTCCGGACCGGTGATCGGCAACCTCGCCCACGCGTTCGGTCGTGGCTTCGACCCGACCTCGCTGACGGTGCCCGACTCCCCGCTGGTGATGATCTTCCTGGCGACGTTCGCCGCGATCACACCAGCGCTGATCGCCGGCGCAGTGGCCGACCGGATGCGCTTCGCCGCCTGGGCGATCTTCGTGCCGCTGTGGTCGCTCCTCGTGTACGTACCGGTCACCTACTGGGTGTTCGCCCCGAACGGCTGGCTGCTGCAGCGCGGCTCGCTCGACTTCGCCGGCGGCACCGCCATCCACGTGAACGCCGGCATCGCCGCACTCGCCGTCGTCCTGGTGCTCGGCAAGCGCAAGGGTTGGCCGCACGAGGGCTCACCGCCGCACTCGATGCCCCTGGTCATGCTGGGCACCGGGATCCTCTGGTTCGGATGGTTCGGCTTCAACGCCGGCTCGGCCCTCGCTGCCGACGGCAGAGCGGTGCAGGCGTTCATCAACAGCTTCCTCGCCGCTTCGGCCGCCGGCATCGCGTGGGCGGTCACAGAACGTGTCCGCGACGGCCACTTCACCAACCTCGGCGTGGCGTCGGGGATCGTGGCCGGACTGGTGGCGATCACGCCCGCGTGCGGGTTCGTCAGCTCGATGTCATCGGTCGCGATCGGCATCATCGCCGGCGTCGTGTGCTCGTTCGCCATCGCGATGAAGGTCCGCTTCGGCTACGACGACGCGCTCGACGTGGTGGGCGTCCACCTCGTCGGCGGGCTCGTCGGATCGCTGCTGATCGGGCTGTTCGCCGATCCGGCCGCGTTCGGGCTGGACTTCGGCGCCGGGCTGTTCTTCGGGGGCGGACTCGGCCTCCTCGGCGAGCAGATGCTCGCGAACGGGGTGACGCTCGTGTACTCGTTCGCGGTGACCTTCGCGATCATCAGGACCCTGAAGTCCGTCGTCGGCGTCCGCGTCGAGGACGACACCGAGGTCCGTGGTCTCGACGTCACCGAGCACGCGGAGACCGCCTACAACCTGGTCGAACGGGCGATGGGCCGCACCAACTGACCGCTCCCCCGACAACAGCCAACGGAACAGCAGCCAACCGAACAGCAGCCATCCGAACAGCACTGCCAGCAGAAGACCGACAGCAGAACGAGGAGAGCCCGACGATGAAGCTCGTCACCGCGATCATCAAGCCCTTCAAGCTCGACGACGTGAAGGACGCCCTGAAGTCCGTCGGCGTCGAAGGCATGACCATCAGCGAGGTCCAGGGGTTCGGTCGTCAGGGCGGCCACACCGAGACCTATCGGGGAGCGGAGTACCAGGTCGACCTCATCCCGAAGGTGAGGGTCGAGGCGGTCGTCGCGGACACCGACGCGGACCGCGTCGCCGATGCGATCGTCGAGGCGGCCCGGACCGACAAGATCGGCGACGGCAAGGTGTGGATCACCGACGTCGGACGGATCATCCGGATCCGCACCGGTGAACGCGACGCCGACGCCGTCTGAGGCGCAGGGACCACCGGTGCAGCGGACCTTCGACCGCGACGCCGTGCTCGCGGCGATCCCGGCCCGCGGCCGCGGCGTCATCGGTCCGTACACGGCAGCTGTCGACGCGTGGCTCGGGGAGCTCTTCGCGGAGCGGTTCGACGGTTCGACCGGCGTCGCGCTCGTCGCGACCGGTGGCCACGGGCGACGGGAGCTGACTCCCGGCAGCGACCTCGATCTGCTGCTCGTGCACACCGGTCGGATCGCTCCCGACCTCGCGAGCTCGTTCTGGTATCCGATCTGGGACTCCAAGATGAAGCTCGGCCACGCCGTGCGGACCGTCGCGGGGACGCTCGGCCTCGCCCGCACCGATCTGGCGACCGCGACGTCGCTGCTGTCGGTGCGCCACCTCGCCGGTGATCCGGCGCTGAGCGACGAGCTGGCCCGCTCCGCGGTCCAGCAGTGGGAGCGACGGTCCCGTACGGGCCTCGTGGAGCTGGCCGATGCGGTGCGGATGCGGCACCGACGCTGTGGAGACATCGCGTTCGCGCTGGAACCCGACCTGAAGGACGGTCGCGGCGGACTCCGCGACGTGACATCGATCGAGTGGGCGATGGCCGCGCTGTCGGGGCTCGATCCCAGCATCCGGGACTCCCTCGACGATCCCCACGGCGTGCTGCTGGATGCACGTGTCGAGATGCACCGGCCGACCGCCGGCCAGGGCACCCGACTCAACCTGCAGGACCAGGACGGCGTCGCCCGACGCCTGGGCGACGCCGATGCCGACGTGCTGATGGCCAGGGTTGCAGCAGCGGGTCGGGTGATCGCGTGGGCGTCCGACGAGATCTGGGACGACGTCCGGAGCGAGCTGCAGCGCGGCCGACGCCGCCGGGACCCGGAGACCGACCTCGGTCACGGCATCATGTCGACGCAGGGGAAGGTCCGGATCCGAGCCGGGGTCGCGATCGACGAGCTGACACCGCTACGAGTCGCTGTCGCCGCGGCCACGACGGAGCTCCCCATCAGCCGCGACGTCCTGGGTGCGCTGCGGGCGGCGCCCCGTCTCCCGGAGCCCTGGCCGCCGGCAGCACGTGAGCTGTTCGTGCAGCTCCTGGCGTGCGGACGCAGCAGCGTGGCGGTCATCGAATCGCTCGACCACGTCGACGTGTGGACGGCGCTGCTGCCCGAGTGGGCGCCCACGCGCAGTCGACCACAACGCAACGCCTACCACCGCTTCACCGTCGATCGGCACCTGTTGGAGGCGACCGCCGAGGCAGCCGCGCTCGCCGCTCGTGTCGAACGCCCGGATCTGCTGCTCGTCGGCGCTCTCCTCCATGACATCGGCAAGGGAGACGCCGTCGATCACACCCTCATCGGCCGGGAGATCGCCGGTGCCGTCGCCACCCGTCTGGGTTTCGACCCGAACGACGTGGAGGTGATCCGACGCCTCGTCGAGCTGCACCTGCTCCTCCCGGACGTCGCCACCCGACGCGATCTCGACGATCCCGTCACGATCCGAACGGTGGCGGCACAGGTCAGCGACGTCGCGACCCTCGACCTCCTGTGGGCGCTCACCGAGGCCGACGCGACAGCGACGGGTCCCGCTGCGTGGAGCAGTTGGAAGGCCGAGCTCGTCGCCGAGCTCGTGGCACGGACCAGGCGACTCATCGAGGGCGCATCGGTCACCCCGATGCTGCCGGCGCGGCCTCCGGTGCTCGACGAGCGGGAACTGGTCGCGCGATGCCGTCGGGAGCGGCGGCCGCTCGTCTCGCTCGACGGCGATCGACTCACCGTCGCCGCTCCCGACCGGCCGGGGCTGTTCAGCAGGATCGCCGGGGTCCTCGCGTTGCACGGACTGGACGTGCGGGAGGCGACCGTCCGGAGCACCGACGGAACAGCGGTCGACAGGTTCCGGATCCAGTCCACGTTCGACAACGAGGTGAGCCCGTCCGCTCTCGAAGCCGACCTCGACCGCGCGGTCCGTGGACGACTCGCCATCGGGGCCCGCCTGCGCGATCGAGCGCACAGCTACCGTCGAGGGCGAACCGCGGCACGATCCCTCGATCCGGTCGTACGGGTGCTGGCCGACGCGTCGGTTCGATCCACCGTCGTCGAGGTCGTCGGAGCCGACTCCGTCGGGCTGCTGTACCGCCTCACGCGCACGCTCGCCGAGATGGACCTCGACATCGTCTCGGCGAAGGTCGCGACGATGTCGAGCGACGTGATCGACACGTTCTACGTCAGGACCAGCGACGGGTCGAAGGTCACCTCGCCGGACGAGGTCGACGAGATCCGCGTCGCGCTGCTCGAAGCGCTGTCGCTCTGACGAGATCACCCGTAACAGCAGGTCCGGGACATCACGCACCGAGTGGCAAGCTGGGCTGATGGTCGCTCCCGCCGAACCGGATGCCCGCGCCCTCGATCGCCCACGCTTCGTGCGAACCGACGACGGCCTCGACCTCGCGCTGTACGACCTCGGCGGCGACGGCCCGGACCTCCTCCTCGTGCATGCGACCGGCTTCTGCGCCGGCGTGTGGGCGCCGGTCGCCGAACGCCTCGCGGGGTTCCGGGTGGCCGCGCTCGACGTGCGAGGTCACGGCGGCTCCAGCGCACCGGACCTCGACCGACCTCCGGGCATGTCGTGGGCCGGGACCGGCCGGGACGTGCTCACCGCCGTCGAGTCGCTCGGGCTGACCGATCCGCTCGGAGCGGGGCACTCGATGGGTGGCGCGTCGCTGCTCATCGCTGAGCTCGACGCTCCGGGCACGTTCCGGTCGCTGTGGGCCTACGAGCCGATCGTGTTCCCGACTGCGATCGCCGCGGAGGCGTCGGTGTCCAACCCGCTCGCCGAGGGGGCCCGGCGCCGAAGGGCATCGTTCCCGTCGGCCCGGGCGGCGTTCGACAACTACGCGTCCAAGCCGCCGTTCGACGCCCTCGACCCGGACGGGCTGTGGGCGTACGTCCACCACGGATTCGCCGAGCAACCCGACGGGTCGGTCACGTTGCGATGCCGCCCCGAGGTGGAGGCGGCGACGTTCGAGATGGGTCCGCGCCACGGCACCTTCGAGCGCCTCGGAGAGGTCTCGATCCCGATGACCGTCGTTCGGGGCGTCGATGTGGTGGGCCCGGCGAGCTTCGCCCCGATCATCGCCTCAGCGCTCCCCCACGGACGCCTCGAAGACCATCCGGATCTCGGCCACTTCGGTCCGCTCGAGGATCCCGCCCGGATCGCGGCGTCCATCGCCGCCACGTTCGGAGGTGACGAGCAGTGCCGTACCGAGAACGTCTGACGTCGATGATCGACCTCAGACGTGCCGAGCTCTCTGACGCTGTCGTAGGCCGGTCCTAGCATTCGTTCCATGGCCCTGCCGCTGCCCACATCGCTGTCACCGTCGAAGGTGTCCACGTTCAAGGACTGCGCGCTCGCGTTCCGCTTCTCCGCCATCGACCGCCTGCCGGAGCCGCCGTCGCTGCCCGCCACCCGCGGCACCACCGTGCACCGGGCGCTCGAGCTGCTGTTCCTCGACCCACCCGAGGCTCGCAGCGTCGAGCGCGCCCACGCCTGTGTCGACACCGCGCTCGTGGAGATGTCGACCTCCGAGGACTACACCGGCCTGGAGTTCGACGAGCCCCAGGCAGCGGAGTTCGCGTCGGTGTCGCACCGGATGGTCGATCGCTACTTCGCCCTCGAGGACCCGAGGACCATCCAGCCGATCGGAGTCGAGCTGATGCTGAGCACCCAGCTCGGTTCGCTCACCCTCCGCGGGATCATCGACCGCCTCGAGCTGGACGCAGACGGCGAGCTCGTCGTCACCGACTACAAGACGGGCCGTGCTCCGTCGCAGGCGCAGGAGCAGTCGCGGCTCGGAGGGGTGCACTTCTACTCGCTGCTGTGCGAACGGGTGCTCGGCAAACGGCCGGCACGGGTGCAGCTCATCTACCTCGGCGACGAACCGCAGATCATCACCACGACACCGTCGGAGCAGTCGACCCGCGGCGTCTCACGGAAGGTGGAGGCGATCTGGTCTGCGGTCGAGCGAGCCTGCGAGCACGACGACTTCCGACCCAAGCCGTCGGCGTTGTGCAACTGGTGCAGCTTCAAGGCGTTCTGCCCCGCCTTCGGCGGCGACCCGGCCCAGGCAGCGTCGGTCGCGGTCCGGTCGGGCTCCCCGCGCACGCTCGACCCGGCCGGCCCCCCATCGGTGCCATCGCTTCGCTCGGCATGAGCACGCGATCCACCTCCACCTCCGCTGCGGATCACGATGCGGAACCAGGCGCGCCGAGCGGGACGTCCGCCACGTCGGTGAGCACGCCGTTCCTGCATCCGATCGTGGGAAGGTTCGATGACCGGGTCGACGCCGTTGCTTCGAGGTTGCGTGGCAGCGCAGCCTCGGACCGGGTCTTCTACACGCTGTCGCAGGCCGCCAACCACAGCATGCTCTGGCACGGGATCAACCTCGTCGACGCCGTCATCGGCGGACGGAGCCATCGCTTTCGGGCGTTGCGACGGAGCATCATCCTGGCCGCGGACCAGGCGCTGGTGAACGGGCCCGTCAAGGTCGTGTTCCGGCGTGGTCGACCGGCGCACATGGTCAACCATCCGCACGAGCTGCGGACACCGGTCACCTCGTCGTTCCCGAGCGGCCACGCGTCGGCCGGGGCGTGCGCTGCGACGTTGCTGAGCCGCGACCTCGGGGCGGGTCCGTTGTGGTGGACCATGGCTGCCGCCGTTGCGTGGAGCCGCATCCACGTCGGGGTCCACCATGGTTCCGATGTCGTCGGCGGCGTCGCGGCCGGGGTGCTCCTCGCCCGCCTCGGCGGGCGCGTCTGGCCGACGCACCGAAGCGTCGACCCGGCCTGATCGCTCCGCACCGGGGTACCGTGCGAACCAGTGGACCAAGTGGCAGAAGAGCCCGGCAACCGGACGGCCGACGAGGAGATGACCGACTTCGAGACGGTCATGTGGATCCTCGACAGCGACCCACGGCTCTCGTCCGCCTTCGCGAACCTCACCGTCCTGGACCGGCCGCCGGAACGAACGGAGCTCCGCCGACGCATGGAAGCTGCCACGGTCGTCGTGCCGAAGCTGCGCCAGCGGGTCGTCGAACAGGGAAGCCCGCTGGCCACGCCGATGTGGCGCGAGGATCCCGACTTCGACATCGACCACCACATCCGGTGGGTGGACCTCGGCGACGGGGACCTGGACGAGCTCGTCGCCTCCCTGTCGGCACGCCCGTTCGATCGCGAACGTCCGCTCTGGGAGTTCATCGTCGTCACCGGCCTCCCGGAGGGGCGCGCCGCGATGATCCAACGGCTCGACCACACGATCACCGACGGCGAAGGCGGCATCCGCCTGTCGGCGCAGTTCCTCGACCTCGAACGCGACCCCGCCCGACCCACCGTGCGGGCCGACGACACAGGTCGCACAGCTGGAGTGGGCGCGGACCCGGCGCGCGAGGGGCCGGAACCCGACGACGCGCCCTCTGACGGTGCCGGCACCCTGGCCGACCGCGCCGTGGAGAACCTCCGCGGGATCGCGTCGGCTCCCGGAGCGGCGCTGCGCAGCATCGCGAGCGTCCCGAACCGCACGACGCAACTCCTGGACTCCGTCGTGAACGCGTTCCAGCAGCTCGCCGTCGACGGCCGACGCTCACCGCTGTGGACCGAACGCTCGACGCAACGGTGGTTCGGTCGGACCACGCTGCACCTCGACGACGTCAAGCAGGCGGCCCACGCTCTGGGCGGAACCGTCAACGATCTGTTCGTGACCGGCGCGCTCGCCGCTGCCTCCCAGGTCCATCGTGATGCCGGCAGGCCCACCGAGGAGCTCCGTGTCGCGATCCCGATCAGCACCCGCACGGACCGCTCCGCCGGCGGCAACGCCTTCACGCCCGCCCACACGCTGCTGCCTGCCGGCGACCTGACGATCGAGGAGCGCTTCGGTGCGGTGCACGAACGCGTCGGCCGGGTGAAGCGCGGAGAGAGCAGCGTCTCGATCGACGCAGCGGCTGTGGCGGTGCGACTGATGCCGGCCTCTGCACTCATCGGGTTCGCCGCCCGCACCGCCGGCGCCGTCGACTTCGTGTGCTCGAACGTCAGGGCCGCACCGTTCGATCTCTACATCGCGGGATCGCTGCTCGAGGCGAACTATCCGCTCGGCCCGCTCGTGAACACCGCGTTCAACCTGACGACGATGTCGTACCGGGGTTGGATGTTCCTGGGCCTCGTCGCCGACCCGGTCGCAGTCCGCGATCCGGACGCCTTGCTGACCGCCCTCGATGACGCCTACTCGGAGCTCCTCGCCGCCGCGGGCGTCACCCGACGGGCTGCGCCCTGACAGCCCTGATTTCGCCGGCTCAGTTCGTGTGCACCTCTGCATCGAGACGGGACAGGAGCGAACGGACGTCGAGCAGCAGGTCGGCGACCTCGGATGTCGTGACGATCGAGCGCTCGGAAATGTCGCCGAGGCCCTGATCGATCAACGCCATGGCCGCACGAATGGACTCGTCGGTGTCTGCCTCTGACACCGTCCGCACTTCTGAGACCTCGGTCATGTCGTTCTCCCGTTCGCCTCACCGGCGGGCCCGGGACCGTCTGCGGGTACCGGGGACCGGCCGGCACCGATCACATCTGTGCAACAGAGGGTATCCCGCCGAGGTGACACCGCGTGCGTCGGATCTCCCAGATGCTGGATCCTGGTGCAACTACCGTGCCGATCGTGAACGACACGTCGACGACCCGTCCGACCCTGGGCCTCACCATCGCCAGCTTC
>CAYSCB010000031.1:11257-15845 GCA_964429335.1 uncultured Aquihabitans sp. | reverse complement strand
CCGTCGACGGCATGGAGACGGTCCATGATCGACGCCGTCGTCCCCGTCCCCGGCGGCGTGGTCGCGGGGTCGAACCCGACGCCCTCGTCGACCACGTCGACGGTCGTCCCTGACGGGTGCCGTTCGTCCACGCTGACCCACAGGTCGGTGACCGAGGCGTGCTTCGCCGCGTTCACCACCGCCTCGGCGGTCGCGCCGAGCAGCGCGTCCGCGGCGTCGCCCGACGCGGTGCCGGCGTCGATGACGACGAGGTGGGTGGTGACGGCGTGGTGGCGTTCGATCCGAGCGAGCACGTGGCGCAGCTCGTCGAGGAACCCCGACGGGTCCGTCGTCGGTCCGCGTCCGGCGTCCTCGCCGCGGAGGAAGGCGCGCAGCTCGGCGTCCTGCTCACGCGCGAGCGTGACGAGGTCGGCGTCGTCGGAACGACGCTGGATGACCGCGAGGGTCTGCAGCACCCCGTCGTGCAGGGTGCGGGCCACCTCGGCGCGTGCCTGCGCGACGGCCGCTTCCTGCGCGGTGGTGCGGAGCTGTTCGGCGACCCATCCGCTGACCCAACCGGCTGCGCCGAGCAGGACGGTCGTGCCGAGCGTGGACAGCCACTCGCCCTCGATGCCGGTCGACGTCGCGGTCGCGGTCCCGGCGACGACGCCGACGGCGAGCCCGCCGAGGAGCCCGATGGTCGGACCGACAGCGATGCCGGTCGCGATGACCGCGAGCAGCGGCCACGCGGACGCGAAGGACTGCGGATGGGCACCGTCGTAGACGACGCGGTCCGCGGCGACGGCGACGCACGCGAGCAGGAGGTCGACGACGATGCCGGCCGGTCCGGCGATCCAGCGGTCCCGCCGACCGACAGCGACGGTCCACAGCGTCGACCACACGGTGAGGACGACGAGGACCACCGCCGCGGTCGCCGGCCGGGTGAGCACGCCGGAGGAGGCGTCGACGCCGCACACCACGGCGGACCACCCGAGCGTCACCCCACGCAGCGCACCGATCGCGAGCTGCATCCGTCGTTGCAGAGCGGCCGAACGGGCCGGCACGCGCTCGCGCGGATCGAGCCGGGTGATGTCGGCTCCCTTCGCGAACAGACCCGTCGCCATTCAGACCATCGTGCCCGGTGTGCGCGCCCGGCCGGTGGTTTCGACATGGTCATCGCCGGGCTCTCCCGGTCCCTGCTGGTTGCCGCGGCGGCTCCGTGCTGCGACGCGACGACCGTCGCGGCCGGGTCCGGTGAGGTGGAACAACGGCACCGCGAACAGCAACGGCCCGATGAGCCACACCGGCCGTTGCAGCCACCAGTCGCCGTCGACGGCGCTGCGGACGGGTCCCACGGCGACGACGACGAGCCCCCAGAACGCGGCGAACGCGAGCATGTGCCACACGTACACGGTCATCGACCAGGCGCCGGCGGTGCCGAGCAGGTCCCGGTGACGCTCCGACCAGATGCGCAGCCACCGGTCGGCGAGCACGAGCAGCCCCATCTGGCCGACGGCGAGGAACACGACCATCAGGTTGGGCGGCATCATGTTCGAGATCGGATCGGGTGAGGTGCCGACCATCGACGGCGGGTAGCCCCACCAGGTCGCGCCCGCCGCGAGCAGGCCGAACCCGCCGAGGCAGGTCGCCCACGCAGCGACGCGCGGCGCCCGTCGCAGGTCCTCGAGGTGGAAGCCGAGCTGGTGCACGACCGCCCACGTGAGGACGTACTCGGCGAGCATCGGCACGACACCGGAGATCCGCCCGGTGAACGTGAGCCGGTCGACGACGCCGACCGCGACGACGCCGGCCGTGACGGCCCACAGCCCGGAGCGGTCGTGCACCCGCCGTGCGAGCGGGGTGATCACGACGAGCACGAGGTACACCGCGAGGAACCACAGCGGCGTGATCATCAACACGACGCCGCGGACCAGGTCGACTCGGCCGACGACACCTGCCGTGAGGGCGACGAGAACCGCGAGGCCGAGCAGGGGCAGCACCGGCGGAACCAGGCGACCGAAGCGGTGCCGCACGAACGCCGCACCGTCGCGGCGGTCCCGGGCGTGCAGGGCCCCGCCGACGAGGAAGAACAGCGGCATCACCTGCAGGAACCACGTCGCGGCCCACAGGCCCGGCGTCTCGCCGATCGGGTTGCCGACGTGGGGACCGTCGTCGCTCCAGCGCAGCGTCGTGAACGCCCAGTGCCAGGCGACGACGACGAAGAGCGCGCCGGCGCGCACGAGGTCGATCACGACGTCGCGTCCGTCGGAGGCGGGGTCGGCGCTGGCAGCGTCGGTGTGAGTGCGGGCAGCGTCGGTGGCAGCGTCGGCGGAGGTGCGGGCAGCGTCGGTGCTCATGACGCACGCTCACGGAGGCCGGAGATGACCACGTCGGAGCGGCGCCACTCCATGAACGACCAGATGAACAGCGGCACCGCGATCGCGAGCGACACGACGACCTGGAACTGGTCCGACGGGGCGAGCGGCGCGTACCGGGCGCCGGTCATCGCGGCGATCATCCGGTACACGTAGATGACGAGCCGGACGAGCCCGACGGTGGCGGTGCAGGCGGCGAGCGTGCCGAACCACATGCGTCGCGTCGGTGACCACACGGCGTGCGGCGAGGTGTCCTCGAGCTGCTTCGCCGACCAGGTGCTGAACGCCGCGATGGGCAGGAGGACCACCGCCAGGGTGAACGAGAACGCTGCGGCTTCGCGGGCGTCGTGGTCGAAGGCACCCGACAGCACCAGGTGCAGGCCGGTCGCGAGTCCGAGCGCGCCGAGGCCGATCGACCAGCACAGGGCGCCGTACAGGACGCGGTGACGGTCGGAGCGTCGCAGGGAGTGGATCGCGGTCTCGGCCGCGGCGTCGGCGTCCCAGCCCGCGTCGACGAGGACGCTCGCGATGTCGGCCGGGGTGTCACCGGCGTTGCGGCGGTGCGCGAGCCACTGAGCGATCTCGGCCCGCTGCCACGGGAACAGGACGAGCTGGGTGCGCCCACCGGTGACCCGGGGCGGTTCGTCGATGCAGGGCGGTGGCTGGCAGTCGGTGGTCACGTCGGCTCCTGGTTCCGGGCCGTCCGGACGACGACCTCGGATCCCACCGTCGGCCACAGCGGAGCTCCGCGACATCGGGAGGTCCCCCCAACGTGCGGTGGGGGAGGCCCCAACGTTGCGTGGGCTCACGCGGCGAGCGCTGGCGGAGCCAGCCCGGAGCGTGTTGTGGGGCCACCCCGGAGCGTGTTGTGGGGCCACCCCGAATGTTGCGGATCGACACCTGTTTGTAACAGAGCGACGATCGTGGTTGACTGGAACCCGTCATGCCTTCCAGACCCGCGTCGCCCGTTCCCGCCCGCCGTTTCCGGATCCTCCGTCCGGTCGCTCTCGTCGCCGCTCTGGCGATGCTGTTCACAGCGACGATGACCACCGGCGCATCCGCTCAGGACGTCGAGGGTCAACGGGCCAAGGTCCAGCGACTCGCGGCGGAGCTCGACCGGCTGCAGTCGAAGGCGTCGGTGCTCGACGAGCAGTACCTGGACACGCAGATCGCGCTCGGCAAGGTCTCCGACCAGGTCGAGGCGAACCGGGCTGCGGTGGCCGACGCGCAGGCCCGCATGGACGACGCCCGCAAGCAGGCGAGCAGCTACATCGTGAGCGCCTACATGGGGGCGGGCACCGACCTGTCCGCGCTCGGGGTGAGCG
This sequence comes from uncultured Aquihabitans sp., assembly GCA_964429335.1. Lineage (GTDB taxonomy): Bacteria > Actinomycetota > Acidimicrobiia > Acidimicrobiales > Microtrichaceae > Dermatobacter. Next base: position 12,166 of record CAYSCB010000031.1, on the reverse strand, counting down.
ACCCGAACACCGCGGTGAACGAGAAGGTCCTGCTCGAGACCCTGCACGGCGACCGCCAGCAGGTCGCCGAGGATCTCCGCGCCGCGCAGCTCGACCTCGATGACCGCAAGGCCGAGCTCGAGTCGTCGTCGAAGCAGCTGTCGGACAAGCAGGCCCAGCAGAAGTCGCTGCGGTCGCAGCTCCAGGGCAGCGTCGGCCAGCAGCAGCAGCTCCTCGCCGGCGCGAACGCCGATCTGAGGGCGGCGGTCCAGGCCGAACAGGAACGGCAGGCCGCGGCCGCCGCGGCGAAGGCCGCGGCGGAGGCACAGGCCCGCCAGCAGCAGCAGGCGGCCGCAGCGGCGGCAGCCGCAGCGCGTGCCCAGGCGACCACGACGGCACAGCCAGGGACGGCAGCGGCCAGGGCCGGCGGTCGCAGCACGACCACGGCGGGCGCTCCGGCGACACCGGGTCAGCGTCCGACCACGACCCCGACCCCGCCTCCGCCGTCCACACCGGTCGCACCCCCGAGCCCGGGTGCGGGCGGGGCGATCGCCGCGGCGCAGTCCGTGCTCGGCACCCCGTACCGCTGGGCCGGCTCGAGCCCGTCGACCGGCTTCGACTGCTCCGGGCTCACGATGTGGGCATGGGGCCGTGCGGGCAAGAGCCTGCCGCACTCCTCGGGCGCGCAGTACGCGGCGACGCAGCGGATCTCGCTCGACCAGCTGCAGCCCGGTGACCTCGTGTTCTTCAACAACCCCATCTCGCACGTGGGGCTGTACATCGGCGGCGGGATGATGATCCACTCGCCGCACACCGGCGACGTCGTCAAGGTCTCGCCGATCAGCCGGATGGGCTCGCTCGTCCGTGCCGGCCGCGTCGCCTGACCGCCTCCGCTTGCACGCCCCCGCGCCGGCGCGTTCCCGTCGCCTC
>CAYSCB010000031.1:4878-11157 GCA_964429335.1 uncultured Aquihabitans sp. | reverse complement strand
GCTTGCACGGTCTTGGGGGAAACCGACCGCTCAGGGGTCACAATCCCCCGAGTTCTGCTGCGTTGGCGCGGGTTGGCGTGGGTCCGGTCGGATCCCGCTCAGGTACCCGCGAGACGGTCGATCAACGGGGCGAGGTCGTCGAGCGACGACGCCGACAGCCCGATCGTCGAGATCCCGAACCGCTCCCGTCGGGCCTCGAGGTCCTCGGCGATCTGATCGAGGGTTCCGCACAGCGCATGCGGTGAACCGGCGGCCTGCTCGGGCGTCATGCCGAACCCGCCGGCCAGCGCGTCGAACATCGCCTGACGGTCGTCGGTGACGATCGCCAGGTGGATGCGGACGCCGAGCTCGATGCGATCGAAGCGCTCGCCCGCAGCGTCGCGGACCCAACCGATCTTGCGCTCGGTCGCCTCGGGTGTGGCGGACGGACCCGCACGGTGGTCGATCACGCCGGCGGTGAGCGACGGGTTGAGGTTGACGATGTCGGCGCGGCGGCCCGCCACCTCGAGCACCTTGCGACCACCGCCACCGATGACGATCGGCGGTCCGGGACGTTGCGCGGGCAGCGGCGCGCCGGTGAGGCCGGCGACGTCGTAGAAGCGACCGTGGTGCTCGACGGGTTCGCCGGACCAGAGCGCGGAGATCACCTCGAGGGACTCCTCCAGACGCTCGATGCGCACCGACGGCGGATCGAGCGGGATGCCGGTCGCCTCGTAGTCGGTGGTCATCCAGCCGGCGCCGAGGCCGAACTCGAGTCGTCCGCCGCTCAGCCGGTCGATCGTCGCCGCCTCCTTGGCGAGGATCGCGGGGTGTCGGTAGTCGTTGGCGAACACGAGCGTGCCGACGCGCAGGGTCGTGGTGGCGTCCGCCGCGGCCATCAGCGCGGCGATCGGTGCGAGCTCGTCGTCGAGGTGGTCGGCGACGGTCAGGACGTCGACGCCGGCGTCCTCGGCGCGTCGGGCGAGCGGCACCAGGTCCTCGGGCCGTTCCATGTGCGAGGCCTGGATCGTGAAGCGGAACGGTCGGGTGGCTGCCACGGCCCGAGGGTACTCACCCGCCCTCACCGGAACATAGGGGTCGCAAACGACACGTTCTGTCGATTCCAACCCCCAGAACCAGCGTGCGGAACATAGGGGTCGCAAACGACACGTTCTGTCGATTCCAACCCCCAGAACGGCTGAGGCCGCGAGCTCGGGTACGGTGCGGGCCGTGACCGACGGCACAGATTCGTCCAGCCCTCCGACGATCGATGGGTTCACGCCCGAGCCGTTCACCTTCGGCGGCCGGACCCGCCAGGTGTACGTGGGTGGTGACGGCCCGGCGGTGATCGTGATGGCGGAGATGCCCGGCATCACCCCCAAGGTGATCGCCTTCGCCCGACGTGTGATCGACGCCGGCTGCACCGTGTTCATGCCGGTGCTCTTCGGCGATCCCGGTCGCGAGATCTCCGGGTCGTACATGGCGGCGTCGATGGTGCCGGCGTGCGTGTCGAGGGAGTTCCGCGCGTTCGCGCTCCGGACGACGCCACCGGCGATCGACTGGTTGCGTGCGCTCGCCCGGCACGCCCACGAGCGTTGCGGCGGTCCGGGCGTCGGGGCGGTCGGCATGTGCTTCACCGGCGGGTTCGCGCTCGCGATGGCGACCGAGCCGGAGATGCTCGCCCCGGTGCTGAGCCAGCCGTCGCTGCCGATCGCGGTCGGTCGGCGACGCGGCGCGGACCTCGGCCTGTCGGACCGGGACCTCCTCGCCGTACGTGAACGGGCCGAGGCCGACGACATCTGCGTGCTCGGCCTGCGGTTCTCCGGCGACAAGCTCGTCCCGCCGGCACGGTTCGCGTCGCTGCGTCGAGAGCTCGGCGACAACTTCATCGGCGTCGAGATCGACTCGTCGCCGGGCAACCAGTGGGGCCACCGTGGCGTCGCCCACTCGGTGCTGACCGAGGATCTGATCGACGAGCCGGGCCAACCGACCCACGAGGCGCTCCAGCAGGTGCTGGAGTTCCTCCGCGACCGGCTGCTGAGTCCGTCGACCTGAACCACCGTGTCCGATCTTGGGGGGTGTGGTCGGCTCAGCCGTCGGTTTCCCCCGTGTTGATGCGAGGATCTTCGGTGACGGGTGATCTTGGGGGGTGTGGTCGGCTCAGCCGTCGGTTTCCCCCGAGTTGATGCGAGGATCTTCGGCGACGGGTGACCTCGGGGGATGTGGACGGCTCAGCCGTCGGTTTCCCCCAAGTTGATGCGAGGGCTCGAACACGGCCGCGACAGTGACCACCATCGCGGCCGATCGAGCCTGTCGGGACCCGCAAGTAGGCTCGCCCACGATGGACGCGGCGGACCTCCTCGAGGGGCTGAACCCGGCCCAGTACGAGGCGGTCACCCACGGCGACGGTCCGCTGCTCGTCGTCGCCGGCGCGGGTTCCGGCAAGACCCGCGTGCTCACCCACCGCATTGCGCACCTCATCCAGGCGCACCGGGTCTCGCCGTTCGAGATCCTCGCGATCACCTTCACCAACAAGGCGGCGGGGGAGATGAAGGAGCGCATCGGTCGCCTCGTCGGCCCCGTCGCCGAGAAGATGTGGGTCTCCACGTTCCACTCGGCCTGCGTGCGGATCCTGCGACGAGACGCCCAGCTCCTCGGTTACCCCTCGGCGTTCACGATCTACGACCAGGCCGACGCGGTGCGCCTCACCGGCTACGTGCTGCGGGACCTGAACATCGACCCGAAACGATTTCCTCCCCGCTCGGTGCACGCCGCGATCTCCGCAGCCAAGAACGAGGGCCTGTCCGCCGAGGACTACCTGGAGCGCGCCTCGGTCATCCACGAGCGTCGCATCGGCGAGGTGTTCGAGGAGTACCAGGCGCGCCTGCGTCGGGCCGGGGCGATGGACTTCGACGACCTGATCGGCGTGACCGTCGACCTGCTGCGCACCGAGCCGCAGGTGCTCGATCACTACCGCAACCGCTTCGGCAACGTGCTGGTCGACGAGTACCAGGACACCAACCCGGTGCAGAACGACCTCGTGATGCTGCTCGGCGAGGAGCACCGCAACGTCTGCGTGGTGGGCGACCTCGATCAGTCCATCTACGCCTTCCGGGGCGCGGACATGCGCAACCTGCTCGAGTTCGAGCACACGTTCCCCGACGCCACCACCGTCGTGCTGGAGCAGAACTACCGCTCCACCCAGACGATCCTCGACGCCGCCAACGCAGTCATCGCGAACAACACCGCGCGCAAGCCCAAGGACCTGTGGACCGATGAGGGTCCCGGCGAGAAGATCGTCCGCTTCCAGGGCGACGACGAGGCCGAGGAGTCCCAGTGGGTCGCGCACCAGATCTCGTCGCTGCACGATCGCGGCGACCTCCGCTGGTCCGACATCGCGGTCTTCTACCGGACCAACGCGCAGAGCCGCGTGCTGGAGGAGCAGTTCCTCCGCTCGGGCATCCCGTACCGCGTCGTCGGCGGGTTGCGCTTCTATGACCGCCGTGAGATCAAGGACGCGCTCGCGTACCTGAAGGTGGTGGTGAACCCGACCGATGAGGTCAGCGTGAAGCGGGTCCTCAACACCCCCAAGCGCGGCGTGGGTGACCAGACCGTCGGCCGGCTCGACGCGTACGCGCACGCCCACGGCATGTCGTTCATGGACGCGCTGCGCCGCTGGGACGACGCTGGTGCCGGCGCCCGCGCCGCGCGGGGCATCGAGTCGTTCACGAACCTCGTCGACGAGCTGGCGGGCGAGGTCGAACGCGGACCTGGCCACCTGCTCGAGCAGATCCTGGAGCGCAGCGGGTACGCCGCGGAGCTCGACGCCGAGCACACGCTCGAGGCCGAGGGCCGTCAGGAGAACCTCGCCGAGCTCGTCGGCATGGCCCGCGAGTACGACACCGTCGACGAGTTCCTCGAACGTGTCGCGCTCGTCGCCGACACCGACCAGCTCCCCGACGAGACCGACCCGACCGACACCGGCGTCGTGCTGATGACCCTGCACGCGGCGAAGGGCCTCGAGTTCCCGATCGTGTTCCTGGTCGGCCTGGAGGAGGGCGTGTTCCCGCACATGCGCTCGCTGACCGAGCCCGCCGAGCTGGAGGAGGAGCGCCGCCTCGCGTACGTCGGCATCACCCGGGCGCGGGAGCGGTTGTTCCTGTCGTATGCATGGTGTCGGACGCTGCACGGCTCGACGCAGTACAACCCGCCGAGCCGCTTCCTCGACGAGATCCCCGCCGAGCTCGTCGTCGAGGCGGAGGCGAGTCGGTCCAAGCGACCCCGGTCATCGGCACGCTCGGGAGGGTGGGAGTCGACGTCGTGGACGCCGGCCGGACGTGAGCACCAGGTCGACCGTGCGATCCGCCCGTCGCCGCCCTCGCAGACCGGAGCGCACACGCTCGGCATCCGAGTGGGCGATGATGTCGTGCACACCAAGTGGGGCGAGGGCGTCGTGCTGCACATCGAAGGCCAGGGCGAGAAGACCGAGGCGGTGGTCCGCTTCCCCGACGTGGGGGAGAAGCGGCTGCTGCTGTCGTGGGCGCCGATCGAGAAGGTGCAACGGTGAGTGGAGCGTCGAGCGGAACGCCGGTCGGGAGAGTGCAGCGATGAGCGGAACGTCGACCAAGGGAGTGCAGCGATGAGCCCCGCCTGTCCGTCCCGACCGGTGATCGGTATGTGGCGCCGGGCCGACGTGGTCCTGCGTCAGCGCGTCACGCTCGCGGACGTCGCCGACACCTGGGTCGACCTCCACGGTGACCGGCGGATGGTGACCGAGGAGCGTGCCCCCGGCGACGTGCGCGAGCTGACCTACGCCGAGGCCGCGGACCGGGTGCTGCGCTGGTCGACCGCGATCGCGGCGCGTACCGACGTCGGCGACGCCGTGGTGATCGCGACGCCGAACGGCATCGACCAGTTCCTGCTGTGCCTCGCTGCGAGCCGGGCGGGGCGGATCCCGGCGCCGGTCAACCCGCAGATGCGTCCGGCCGAGGTGGACCACGTGATCGACGACAGCGCGGCGACGCTGGTCATCGGTGACGCTGCCGAGCTGGGTTCGGGTCGGGGGTCGCGTTCGGCGCCGGTGGAGCCGGCGACGCCGACCGTCGACGACGTCGCCGCGCTCTTCTACACCTCTGGTACGACGGGCACCCCGAAGGGTGTCGAGCTCACCCACCGTGGGCTGATCGGCGGGCTCGCACCGATGGCTGTGTTCCCGTCGTGGCTCCGTGACGACGAGGTGGTCATGGGCCTGCCGGTCGCGCACATCATGGGGTTCATCTCGGTGATGGGCCCGGCGCTCGCAGGCGTGCCGATGTACTTCCTGGACCACTTCGACGCGACCCGCGTGCTCGACGTCATCGAGGAGCGTCGATCGTCGGGGTTCATGGGTGTCCCGGCGACCTACCGGATGCTGGAGGAGGCCGGCGCGGCTGATCGCGACCTGAGCTGCGTGCGTCTGTGGATGGCCGGTGCGGACGTCATGCCGCCGGTGCTCGCCCGTCGCTTCAAGTCCTACGGAGCGGCGGTGAGCCTGCCGTTGGTCGGCCCGGTGGGGGAGGCGGCGTTCTTCGAGGGCTACGGCATGGTCGAGACCGGCGGCGGTGTCGTCGCGAAGGTGTCGCCGCCCCTGCTGCCCATCGGGCTCGGCGACTCGTTGGGCTTCACGCTGCCGGGGTGGAAGGTGCGGGTCGTCGACCACGACGACCGGCCGGTGCCGATGGGTACCGTCGGTGAGCTGCAGATCCGGGGACCGGGTGTGCTGCGCGGCTACCACGGTGACACGGCCGCGACGTCGGACGTGATGACCGACGACGGTTGGTTGCGCAGCGGTGACCTCGTGCGCCTCGGGCCGTTCGGGCTGATGTCGTTCCAGGGTCGCTCGAAGAACGTGATCAAGGCGGGCGGCTACTCGGTCTACGCGGTCGAGGTCGAGGCGGACCTCGAGGAGCATCCCGACGTCGTCGAAGCGGGTGTCGTCGGGTTGGACGACCCGAAGCTCGGTCAGGTGCCCGTCGCGGCGGTCCGGCTGCGGAAGGGTGCGAAGGTCACGCCGGACGAGCTCGTCACCTGGGCCCGTGGTCGGATGGCCCGCTACAAGGCGCCGCGTCGGGTGGTCGTCGTCGATGACCTGCCACGTACCGGGACGCGCAAGGTCCGTCGCGAGCACCTGGTCCCGCTGTTCGAAGCGGCCGGGGTGGATACGACGCCCGCCTCGTCCGAGGTCGACGGTCCGGCCGGTTCCGATCGGAGGAACGGGTCGGGACGATGACCGACGAGAGGGCGCTGTTCGTTCCGCTGGAC
>CAYSCB010000031.1:0-4778 GCA_964429335.1 uncultured Aquihabitans sp. | reverse complement strand
GGAGGAACGGGTCGGGACGATGACCGACGAGAGGGCGCTGTTCGTTCCGCTGGACGCCGGCGCCGATGCCGGGGCGGGCACGGGTACCGGCGCCGAGGTCGGCAGGAGTGGTGGCAACGGTGCCGAGGCCGGCAGGGGCACGGGCAAGGGTTCCGACTTCGACTCCGACGCCAACTCTGGCGTGGTCGCTGACGCTGGCGGGTCGACGTGGTTGCCGACCGACTTCTCTCGCGGACCGTGGGATCCGGATGCGTGCCATGGCGGTCCGCCCGCAGCGCTCGTCACCCGGGCGTTGGAGGCGGCGCCCTCCCCGGTTCACTCACCGTCGCCGATGCGTCTCGTGCGGGTGAGCCTCGACCTCGTGCGCCCGGTGCCGCTGCGCCCGTTGCGCGTGAGCGCGTCGGTGCAACGTCCCGGTCGTCGCGTCGAGCTGGTCGAGGCGACGTTGCGCACCGTCGACGACGACGTGGTGGTGACGATGGCCCGGGCGCTGCGGATCCGGACCTCCGAGCCGGGAGCCGTCGACCTGGCCGACGTCGGGCCGGGCGGCCCGGGCGCGCACGACGTCGACGACCTGCCCCCGCCGCTGCCCGAGGCGTCCACCGAGGTCCGCGACCTGATCACCGGCGGTCGGGCGTTCCACAATTCGGCGACCGAGCACCGGTTCGTTCGGGGCGACTTCCACGTGCCCGGTCCGGTGTTCGACTGGATCCGCCTCGTCGTGCCGGTGGTGCCGGGTGAGGTGCCGTCGCCGTGGCAGCGGGCCGTCGCAGCTGCTGACTTCGGCAACGGGATCGGTGCGAGCGTGCCGTTCGATCCGTCGACGCTGTTCATCAACCCGGACCTGACCGTGCACCTGTGGCGCGAGCCGGTCGGGGAGTGGATCGGGATGGAGTCGACGATGCGGACCTCGACGACGGGGATCGGCCTCAGCGACTCGGCGATGTGGGATGCGTCGGGGCGCATCGGCCGTGGCAACCAGTCCCTGTTCCTCGACCGCCTCCGATAGCCACCACCCACCAAAACGGGGGTCGAGCACGACACATCCTGTCGGTTTGGACCCCCAGAATCGCCACCCACCAAAACGGGGGTCGAGCACGACACATCCTGTCGGTTTGGACCCCCAGAATCGTCAGGGGAAGCGGGTTCAGCCGCCGGTGCGGACGATGGTGGTCGTCGTGCCACGTGACTGGTCCGGGCGCAGGTCGATGATCAACCGGTGGTCCCCGTCGACCTTCCACGGGAACGCGGTGAGCTTGGAGCCGTCGGAGCCCTCCGACCCGTCAGCCGACCACGTGACGTCACGACACAGCGTGCCCGTGCTCCTGCCCGTGCTCCTGCCGGCGCCCTCCGACGCCCGACGCTCCTCGAACAGGTTGCGTTCGGCGTTCCACGACAGGAAGCACCCCTCGGCGGCACCCGGCGCGACGGCCGACAGTGCCACCCACCGCTTGTCGTCGTCGGATCCGAAGTGGTTCACGTAGATCGGTTGCCGTTGGCCACGACCGGACACGTCGCTGAACAGCAGCGGACCGTCGGTCGCGGTCTGCTTCGCCATCCGTGACGTGTAGCCGGCGTCGAAGGTGTCCTCCCCGAGACGGACCTGCACCGGCCCCTTCCCGCCGGAGGCCAGCACGATCATCCCCCACGCAGCCGCGATCGCGATCACGAGCACGACGACGCCGACGATCACCGAGGTGATCTGCTTCGTACCGGTGCGGCGCTCGACGGGCATGGCGCTCCAGTATCCCAGCCCCACCTGACCCGACGCGAAACGCTCACGAAGAAGCTGTTCCGGTCGAAGTGAGTTCAGGGAGAGCTCTCCGACGGAGCAGTGAGCATGGACGTTCGTCAGGTCATGAGCGGGGCGAGAGGCCGCTACCGCTACCGCGTGGTGGCAGGGATCCTCGTGGTGGCGCTACCGCTCACGTTGATCGTCAGCGAGCTGTTGATCGCACGGGCGTCGAACGACCTGTTGACGACGAGCGAGCGGACCAACGAGGCCGTCGCGCACGCCGAGGCCGACGGCACCGACCAGTGGATCGCCGAACGTCAGCGCAACGTCGCGATCGTTGCCCAACAGGCGGTGGGTCGTCTGGACGCCCCGGCGGTGGCCGAGACGATGGCGGCGACGCTCCGCACCTATCCGGGCTTCCGCTCCATCGTGGTCACCGACCTCCGTGGGACGGTCACCGCGTCCACAGAAGGTGCCAGCGTCGATGTCTCGTCCCTCGACTGGTTCCGCTCGGTCGCCTCCGGTCAGCAGGTCGTCACCGCACCCCAGATCGTCGACGGCGCGATCCGCTGGTTCGTCGCTGTTCCGGTGCTCGACGCCTCGGGCCGTCCGGAAGGCGTCGCTGCCGGCCAGCTCGACCCGGCCGAGCTGTCGGAGGTGCTTCACGCCGGCAAGCGCCGCTCCAGCACCCTGTCGCTCGTCGACGGGCACAAGCAGCTCGTCTACAGCACGACGATGGGACGTGCCGACGACGCGTCGATGATCGCCGGTGGCGCTCTGAGCGGCGAGGTCGACGGCAAGGCCGTGAGCGGCGGGCTCGACGGCGGCGTCGGCAGCGTGCGGGTCACCCGGCCCGACGGCGAGCGGATGATCGACAGCTACTCGAGGGTCGACTCGTTGGGTTGGGTCGTCGTGGTGTCGACCAAGGAGTCCGTGGTGCTCGCCCCGGTGGCGGACCTGCGCTCGACGGCCCGCAAGGTCACCGCGATCGGCGCGGTGCTCGCCGTGCTGTTCGCGCTGTGGTTCGCCCGTCGCGAGGCGAAGAGCCTGCGAGCCCTCGCGGATGAGACCCGCTCGGCGAGTACTGAGGTGAATGCGTCGGCGGCGCAGTTGTCGGCGTCGTCGGAGGAGTTGGCGGCGACGACGACGCAGCAGTCGGCTGCGGTGACGGAGGCGTCTGCGACGACTGAGGAGTTGGCGCGGGCGTCGGCGTCGATTGCTGAGACGGTGGGTGATGTTGCTGCTCAGGCTGCTGAGACGCGGGACAACTTGGAGCGTGCGGAGGCGGATATCCAGGCGTCGTCGGAGCGGACGTTGTCGTTGGCGGATCGGGTGAATCAGATCGGTGTGATCTTGACGTTGATCAATGAGATCGCGGATCAGACGAACTTGTTGGCGTTGAATGCTGCGATCGAGGCGGCGCGTGCTGGTGAGGGTGGGAAGGGGTTTGCGGTGGTGGCTGAGGAGGTTCGTCGTTTGGCGGAGCGTTCGAAGTCCTCGGCTGCGGAGATCGCGGTGATCACTGAGGGGGTGCATGCGGAGACGAATGCGACGGTGATGGCGATGGAGAAGGGTGCGAATCAGATGCAGCGGGGGTTGGCGTTGTTGGAGGAGGTGACGCAGGCGGCGGAGCAGGTGCGGTTGACGACCCAGCAGCAGCGTTCGGCGACTGGTCAGGTGGTGGAGACGATGGAGCAGTTGACCGATGCGTCGCGGCAGGTGTCGGCGACGGCGCAGCAGATCGCGGGTGCGTCTGCGTCGTTGGCGGAGCTCGCCGGCAACCTCGAGAAGACCGCCGAGCTCACGACGGTCGGGTGAGCGTCGTGAGCCCCCACGGCGTCGCTGCCAACGACCGACAACACAACGGATCCGACCGGAACCGACGCCACGAGCACCACCGACGCTGGCACGGATCCGACCGGCACATCCGCCGAGCTCACCCAGTGCCTGCTGATGCCGGTCGGATCCGAGTGGTACCTGGTCGACATGCGGTGGCTGCAGGAGGTCGTCGCGGAACCGACGATCAGTGAGCTGCCGACGGCGCCGGGATCGATCCTCGGGTTGTTCAACCTGCGGGGTGAGATCGTCCCGCTGTTCGACACCGGCGTGCTGCTCGGCCTGGCACCCACGGCGTCGGCGCCGTTCGCGCTCGTCGTGGAGACCGACCTCGGGCCGGCGGGACTCGCCGCGACCGGCGTGCCGGAGTCGGTGCCGCTCCCCGATCCGATCGGTGACTCGGAGACAGCGGGCGGCATGACGGTGCACGCGTTCGGCGACCGGATCGCGACCCTGCTCGACCCGACGGTGCTGTTGTCTGCGACGCGGATCGGAGGGGGTCGTCCGTGAACGGCGACGAGGAGTTCATCGCCCTGTTCGCCCAGGAGGCCGAGGTCCGGCTGCGACGGCTGGGCCAGCAGCTCCTGGAGCTCGAGACCGACGGCGCGAGCCCGGATCTGATCGACGACATCTTCCGCGAGGCCCACACGCTCAAGGGTGCGGCGGCGGTCGTCGGCCTCGACGACGTGAGCTCGGTCGCGCATGCGTTGGAGGACCTGCTCGAAGGTGTGCGACGCGGCGAGTCCGAACCGACCGGCGAGCTGGTCGACACGGCGCTCGCGGTGGTCGACGGGCTCAACGCGATCGTGCCGCTCGTCCTCGTCGGCGAGGACTGCGCCGAGGAGGCCGCCCGCGTCATCGCGATGATCGACGCGTTCACCACCGGCGAGGCCGTCCCCGTCGTCGCGGGTGCGACGGCAGCGGAGGTGATGGTCGAACCGGCACCACCAACCACATCGCCACCACCAAGAACATCGGCACCACCAACCACATCGGCACCACCGAAACCACCAGCCGAACCCGTCGAACCCGTCGAACCCGTCGAACCGGTTGAACAGGTCGAACAGGTCGAACAGGTCGAGTCGGCCAAGTCGGCCAAGTCGGCCGACGCGACGGAGTCCCCGGAACCCGTCACCCCCGAGCGGCCCGGTTGGCGCTCCACGGGCACCGTCGGCGAGACCATCGTGTTGCCCGCAGGTCGTCTCGA